>JAFAQG010000338.1 GCA_019246575.1 Acidobacteriaceae bacterium | reverse complement strand
CCCCGATTCGCCTCCGCCCGACCGCTGCGGCAGTTGCACTCGCTGCATCGATGCTTGTCCGACGAACGCGATTGTTCCCGATGGGCATGGCGGCTGGACGCTCGATTCCAGAATGTGCATCTCGTACCTGACCATCGAGAAACGCGGCACATGGGCGGAGGGAATCGGCGCGCTAACGGGTAATCACGTCTTCGGCTGCGATATTTGCCAGGACGTTTGCCCCTGGAACCGGCGCGCGCCCGTTACTGACGATTCGCGCTTCGAGCCGCAGCACGGTGAGCTTGATCTGGCGTCTGTATCCGAACTGAGCGAAGAAGATTTCCAGTCGATGTTCCGCAACTCGCCCGTCCGGCGCGCTAAATACGAAGGGTTTTTGCGAAACGTGCGGGCCGCGACGCGAAACGCTGCTGACAAATCACTCGAGTCAGTGTCCCAGCAAAGCCCTGACGTGAGCCTCGCTCGCGCGGGCGAGTCCTTCTAGACTGTACCCGCCTTCGAGAACAGACACTACACGCCCGCCGCAGAGCTCACCCGCCAAATCCATCATCATGACGGTGAGCTCGTGGAAGTCGTCGTCTATAAGCGTGAACAGACCCAACGGATCGCCGGTCCGCGAATCGAACCCCGCCGAGATCATGATCAGGTCCGGCCGGAAACTGCGTGCCGCCGGTAACAATTGTTTCCGGAATGCGCCCAGGATTTCAGCACGCCCGGAGCCCGCTGGGAAGGGACAATTGATTGTTAAACCCGCACCCGCTCCTTCGCCTGTTTCGGATGCATCGCCCGTGCCCGGATACCACGGCGATTGATGCGTGCTGAAGAACAATACCGAACCAGCTGCGTAGAAAATGTCCTGCGTTCCATTGCCGTGATGGACATCCCAATCGGCAATCAGCACACGCTCCGCGTTGAATGCTGTCTGCGCATATCGCGCCCCGATTGCAATGTTGTTGAAGAGACAAAATCCCATCCCTCGCCGGGCGCTCGCATGTTGCCCGGGGGGCCGCACGACGCAAAACGCATTCGCCACCGGACCTGAAAAGACTGCATCCACAGCAGCCAGCACGCATCCCGCGGCACTACGCGCAGCAATGACGGAATCCGAACAGACATCGGTGTCGCCGGTACTAAGCTGGCGACGTCCGATTGCGACCTCGCGCTCGACCAGCGCAATGTAATCCCGGCTGTGAACCAGCGCCACTTCGTCATCCGTAGCGCTTCTCGAAGCGAGGCGCTCGACCTCGTGGACCAGGCCGCGCGCCTCCAGCCTATTGAGAATGGCGGAGTACCGTGCAGGTTGCTCCGGGTGCCCGAGTCCCAGGTCGTGCTTGGTTACAGTTGCGTCCGCTGCAATGCCCGTACCAGGCACGCTGTTCAGCCTCCATGCGCGGCGGCCTTGATGCTGACGAGCTGTTCTTCGCGGACAGGCTCGACGACGCGCGTCTGCTTGCCTCGGAAGAAATCGAAATACGAGATCTGATGTACGCACGAGATAGTGCAGAACGGTGCACAAGATTTCTGCGTAATGTACTCGCGGCGAATATCTTCTACGGTGTAAGTTTCGAGCGGCTTTGCGGGAAAGCCGCGCTGCTGGGAGCAATAATGCACCAGGCCGTCTTCGCAGATATAGAGATAACGCGAACCTGCCCGGCAGCGCCAATTACTCGGCTGACCGTTCGCGATATTTTCCTGAAAATAATTAATTTGAGAAAAATGCTTTTTCTCGAATTTCTTCATTTCGAGAAATACTTTCCGCTCGTCGTGCGATAACGGTCGTAACTGGCCGTCGCCGTCGTGAATAATACCGACTGTCGATGTGAACCCGAGTTCCATCGCGCGCTTCCCGACCGTCAAAGCATCTTCCGGATTTCGAATCCCTCCGCCCAACACTGAGTTTATGTTCACGTGGAAATGGGCGTGCTCCGCCAGAATTTGTAATTTTTTATCGAGAACCTTGAGCGACTTCTTCGAAACGTCATCGGGCATGACGTTATCGATACTAATCTGCAGGTAATCCAAACCCGCATCGTTTAAGCGTTGAACGCGGTCTGGGGTGAGCAGATATCCATTTGTTATCAGGCCCGCAAGGATGGCGCTCCTGCGAATTCCCCGGATGATGTCGTCGAGCTGCGGATGGAGAAGCGGTTCACCGCCGCTCAGAGTGATGACACCCGTGTTCAATTTCCGCAGCAGCTCCAACCGGTGCAGCATTGTGTCGAGCGGTACCGGCTTCGAGTAATCGTCATACTCGTTACAGTAGGCGCAAGACAGATTGCACCGGCGAATTGGGATGATGTGCGCCATGATCGGGTGATCGGTATCGAGGGCGCCACGTATTAGTAGTTTTGCCTCGCGTAAGCGCCGGTCCAGCTTTCGCCGCCGGCGTTCATAGTGGGAGTTCTGTTCAGACATTCCGCGGGACTTTCTTATTTAACCATAAGGAAACGTTTAAACCGAGTTACACGACTGAAACGTTGGGATAAGTCACTGAATTCTCACTGCTTAGAAGATCGATTGAGAGCGAACTTACTTCGCTGCACTGAGCGGAGCAGGTAAATCTACCGGGTGAAATGATAGAACGAACGAGCGCATGCCGCGCTCTGTCCAACTCATTCCGAATTCAGCGGCTTCCTGAATGGCGCGTTGATTGTTCCAGCCGTCGTGCTGGATGCGGTAGCAAGCGACAATCGTGCCGGTCCGGTCCTTGCCGCGGCGGCAATGCACAAATATCCGACCCGCATCGTCGGGCGTCAGCAGCGAGAGAACGCGCTTTACGGCGTCGTAAGTGGGAGCGGACAACGGAGGCAAGGGCACGTTCAGATATTTCATACCAAGCGATTCGGCAACGCGCCGCTCCTCCTCTGTTGCTGTTCCGGCCTCACGCAAATCGATAATGACCGCTACGTGCGCCGACGCTAGTTCCTTTAGGCCTTCCGGAGTTGGCGCGGCGCCGCGGTAAATATGATCGTTCACACTCCCAAAGTTGTGAATGTGGATTGCAGGCGGCTGCGCAGCACCTAAAATTTGCGCCAACACTGCCAGCGCAAAGCCTGCAACGCAAGCCGGCTTCCCGCAGGGCCGGTTCAACTGCAATCGCTGCATCCGCTATTTTGATGAGGTTTTCGGCGGGAGTTGCGGCGGCGGTTCGACCGCTCCTCCCACTTCGCCGTATTTGATGTTGGTTTCGGTCTTGAATTGGTACTTCTTGTAATTCGTGTACTTCACAACGACCTTGATCCGTTGGGACTGCCCGTCTTTGAAGCTCAGCGTGTCATCCGCATACGTATAGGTCGGGAACCAGTATTTGCCGTCAATCTGTTCACGATAGGTCGTAAATTTCGGGAACTGTTGATCTTCATTCTTACGGAGGTAACCGATGCCTCGACCATATGTCTTGACAATTTGCAAGTCCTGGTCGTCGACCCAGATCTGACCCTCGAAATATCTCTTCCGATCCTTCGTGAGCGTTTGCGGCTTCACGGAAAAAACGTAGCACGGGATCTCGTCAACCTGCTCGCGCCCAATGTATTTCACATCATACTGACTCAAAGTGTCGTTGGTCATGACAAACGGCATAACGTTGCGCAAATCCTGCTCGTCCTCTTGCGTCATCATGACATTCACCAGCCCACCAGCGGGGGCGTGCACCACGTGGGACGTTCTGCGGTCGCGATCGTCGAAGCTCACGTCCTCAATGATTTCGTAGGTGCCTCCGGGCGGATCCGTCTCAACTATCTTGCTGGACTGCCGGTAAGTGTAGTTTTCGCGCGCAATCGCGAACTCAGTCTCTTTCTGGGTGAATTTCTTGATAATGTCCTGAATCTGGTCGGGCGTCGGATCCGGCTTTTTCTCCGGCGCGGGCTTGTCCTGGGCTGAGGCGAGCGCCATTACTCCGGCAAACCCGAG
>JAFAQG010000337.1 GCA_019246575.1 Acidobacteriaceae bacterium | reverse complement strand
GAGTGATTCGGGAGCATATCAGTTCGGGGCATCGGAGTTGCTGGAGGCAACCGTAGAGAACCGGTATCAGCGCCTTCATATCCAGGCCACCATCACAGATCTCGGAACTCAGCGAAGCAGGGAAGTTTTTACCGTTGACAGGCCCGCGTCCGATGGCGTGATCACCGCATTCGACGAGCTTGCAATGCACATCGACGGACATGCGCGAAAATTTTCAACGAATAACGATGGTGCAGCAATGGCCTATGTGGAGGCGATCACCTCGAACGATGCTCAAAAGCGCATTGAGCAAACCAAAGACGCCATCAGTGCTGATCCTGCATTCGGGCTTGCATACGTCTCGCTCGCCGAGATGCTTTCGCGCACTCCGGGCCAGAATCTCGATCAGTTGATGACAGCAGCGGACGCTCATCAAAACTCTTTCACCCCGATCGATCGCGCTCGATGGAAGGCCGTTCTGGCTCGATACTCTCACGCTCCGCTCGCCCAGCAGGCAGGCAGTATCGCGGCCATTCTGCAGTACGCCCCTAACGATCTCGATGCTCTAACAACGCTCGCATCCGACTCGTATCTCGAGGGAAACGCGAAAGAAGGCGAGCGGCTGATGCGAAGAGCGCTCGAACTCAGCCCCAATAACCCGAATATCCGTCTGCAAATGGCACACGGCATGCTGCAGGTTGGGAATTTTCGAGCCGCGGAGCAGGTCCTTGCGGGCTTCGAAAATAATGCCGCAGTTTTGCCCGACCTCGCGGTTTGCGTGCTGCTCAAAGGCGATGCGCCTCGCGCAAACACAGTTTTTTCACGTTACGTGGACATCCGGCAATCCGGAGGCGATCCGGCCGTGCCTCTCAGCCGCGCAACTTGGACCGCAATCACGCAAACACGAGAGAAGGCCATCGATTATTTGAGGTCACTGACATTGCCGAATCCAGATCTCGAATCCCGCGCTCAGAGTCAGATGGCCGTCTGGCAACTCATTGGAAACGACCGCGCCGGGGCACTACAGAACGCCTCAATTGCTTCGCGAAATGCCGCTTCACCTTTGTCCAAAGCGTTTGCGCTGGCGGCGATGTTGATTGCGAGTGGAGACGATTCGGCCGAGGAACTGCGTTCCCGAATCGCGGCATCCCCGGGCGATGACGCGACCAAACGAGCTGTTCTTGGATATGGGTTGTTTCTCTACCACCGCTACTCGGAGGCGGCGGGCATCTGGGAAGCAGCTTACCGGACCTCCGGAGGTACGGATCTGCGAAGCCGGGCGATGCTGGCGGCCTGCCTGGAGCGCGCGGGCCGAACACCGGAAGCGAACGCGCTCCATGTAGAAGCGTTTGTCCCGAACCTCTCGGGCGATGACGAGTACGCAATCATCCCCTTCAACGAGATGCGAAGGCTCCTAAAGCCGGGCTCTTAAAGCGAGGGCGTGGTTGAATGCTTCGTATGCGGTGGCGCGATGCGATTCTGCTTGGTCTCCCAGGGTTTCGGCTGCCGGCCGCTATCGCGCTGGTACACACGGTCGTATAAATGCTTGCGGCTGACAGTTCCAAGTGACGTGTTGTACAGATTTGCTATTCCGAGTGCCTCTTTAACATCGTCTTCGAATTCGTGGAGATTGTGCAGTTGCTCTGCCGTTGCAGGCAAGCGTGTTCCATTCGGCAGTTCGAGAAACATCTGGAAGCCGGCATTCAACAGTACCGCGATTTCCGCTCCCACCAGCACGCCCGCTTTCTCTATAGCCGGTTGATTCTTTCCTTCATCGCCGATAATCGCGCCGATTCCATGCTTGGTGATCTTGACGCGTCCGTCTGCCAAGGTCTCCGTGCCGAATCCGGCCTGCTTCAATAAATCGACGCGTTCGGCAAAGGAGAGAGTTTTCGGTCGCGCGCGGCGAAAGAACATGTTTTTAGTATAAGGAGACACGGTACCGCTGAACGCTCCTCCTCAGCGCACCGCCATCGCATGCCGGACAACAGTTTTGAACCGAAAATACCAATCGCCGCGGTTACGGATGAGTTCTCGCCGTCGCTCGAAGAAGCGATTCCCGTGATGAAGGAGATCGGCATGACTGCAGCCGAGCTTCGCGTCATCAACCGCAAAAATATCGTCGACATGAATGACCGTGAGATCGAGCGTGCGAAAGAGATGCTGGACAGCGCAGGCT
>JAFAQG010000324.1 GCA_019246575.1 Acidobacteriaceae bacterium | reverse complement strand
GACGCAGTTTATTAGCCGGAGCGGGCCGACATCGGTTGGCCGGGATGCTGCAGCAATTGGAGGTACGACCGCACTTGGGGCCGCGATCGGTGCGGCTGCGGATTGGGGGAGAGGAGCGGCGATTGGCACCGGCGCGGGTGCAGCGGTGGGGATCCTGGGCGTGCTGGTCACGCGTGGCGAGCCCAGCGTGATCTATCCAGAGCAGATGATCACGTTCCGGCTCGAGACGCCGGTGACAGTCTCGACCGAGCATGAGCCGTATGCGTTCCGGTACGTGCAGCCGAACGAGTACGACCGGCCGCAGTATGGAGCGGGACCACCGCCAGCGAGGCCGTATTACGCGACGACGCCAGTGCCGCCTCCGGCACCGTATTACTACCCGTATCCGTATTACGCGTACGCGTACCCCTATTATTGGGGACCGACGTTCGGGTTTTACGTTGGACCACGGTTTTACTACCGGAGTTGGTATGGCCATCCGATTTATCGGGGGCGAGTGATCGCGTACCACAGGTAGCGACTGATAGCGGAATGCAAGCGCCGGGATGAGTCCCGACGCGGCACGCACGAGTGCGTGCGCCACATTTGAATGCGAGCTCGGAGGCTGGTGCGGCTTGATAGCCAAACCAGCCTTTTTGTATCGTGAGCTTGAGCTAGAACTTACACATGCCGTTGACTTACGCACCGGGCAAGATCGTTGTACGAACGACGTATAACGGATATGTCTTCACAGCGACAGACGCCGAAGAAGTATGCATTCCGCCGTTGCCCGAGGGCTGGAACGGGCTGCCAAAAAAGATGGTCCGCTGCAAGAATTTTCAATTTGCTGTGGCTGCGTTTGGGTATCCGCCGAGCACTGACCAAAAATGAGGGACATGGGTCTGGTCGTTTTTCTGCGAGGTGTGAATGTTGGCGGACACAGGACGTTTCGTCCGAGCGTGCTTGCAAAACAATTAAGCGACTACGATGTCGTGAATGTCGGCGCAGCCGGGACGTTCGTTGTTAACAAACCCGGATCTCGAGCAAAGTTCCGTACCGAACTGCTGCATAAACTTCCGTTCGATACCGAGGTTGTGCTGTGCGACGGGCACGATGTTATGCGCCTCCAGAACGACAATCCGTTTGGGACCGAGGCGTCAGGACCGGAGATCGTGAGATTTGTGAGTATTCTATCGCGACCGCGTGGTGCGCTGGCGCAAATTCCCTTCACACTTCCGGCCGAGGGCGAGTGGCTGGTGCGAATTATTGGGTGCAAGAACCAATTCGTTTTTGGAATGTATCGCCGTCACATGAAGACGATCGGCTATCTTGGCCAGATCGACAAAATGTTCGGCGGGCGCGCGACTACACGCAACTGGAATACAATTCTTACCGTTGTCGAGACTTTAAAACGTCAGAAGGCTGCTAAGTAATCAGGTCGCGGCTTGGCGGCGGGCTTGGAAGGCGTCGCGGTAATCTCTCGCGAACTGCTTGTAATTGATTGGCTCGCGGCCGAGAAGCTGTTCGACATCTCGAGTGACAGTCGCGGCTTTGCCTTCGCGATAGAGGCGCTGCAAATCGAGGAGAGCATCGGCGTTCCACTCGGGCAAGCCCGCGGAGAGTAGAGCTTGCTTCAACTGCTCGGGCGGGAGATTCACGTATCGAATTTCGCGGCCCAGCTCACGGGAGAGGATCTGCGCGACCTCCGTGTTCGTGAGGGCCTCGGGACCGGTCAAGGTATAAGTTTTGCCAACGTGACCGGCTTCGGTGAGAGTCTTGACGGCCACAGCCGCGACGTCGCGGATATCGATCTGGCTCACGCGGCCGTCTCCTTCGCTGCCATAGAACGCGTCTTGAGTGGTAATGGTCGGGGCGTTGTAGTTCACCATGTTCTGCATGAACCCGTTTGGACGCAGAAACGTATAGGGTACGCCGGAAGAACGGATGTAGTCTTCGGATTCGGCATGCTGGCGCGGAAATGTCGCCTCGCGCCCGCCCATAGCGGATAACTTCACGAGGTGTTCAATGTTCGCTTGTGCGAAGACGTCGACCGCCTTGCGTTCGAGAGCCGGGAGCTGTTCGGTTGGCGGTCCGACGAGGAACACATGGTCGACATCTTTGAGCGCATTTCGGAGGGTTTCGGGGCGGTTGAAGTCAACGATTGCGATGTCGACGGCTGGAGGCGCGGAGGCCTTTTGCGGAGACTGGAACGCGGCGCGCACCTGTGCGCCTGTTTGCGCGATTTGCTTGAGAACTTCTTTACCTACGTTGCCGCTAGCACCGGTAATTAGAATCATGGGAATCCTCTCTGTTGAGATTACCCGGTATGGGGCGAGGATTCCGGAGAATGAGGCTGAGGAACGGCAGACTTATAGTGAGAGCTATGCCTGTCAAATTCACGACGTCTTACCTGGAAGATGCTCTTTCGATTCTCGGCATGTACAAAGAGATGGGTGAACGGGCGATGGAGCAGGTCAGCGAAGAGCAGTTGACGGCGGTACTCGATGCGGAGATGAATTCGATCGCAACGATTGTGAAGCATATGGCGGGCAACATGCGTTCGCGCTGGACGGATTTTCTGACCTCAGATGGGGAGAAGCCGGACCGGAATCGCGATTCAGAATTCGAAGCGCCACCGGCCGATCGCGAAACGTTGATGAAGGTTTGGAACGATGGGTGGCGTCTTGTTTTCCAGGCGCTCGAGCCGCTTACGGATGCGGACCTGAGTCGCACAGTAACGATACGAGGCGAACCGCACTCCGTGATGCAGGCCATCAACCGGCAGATGACGCACTACGCGTCGCATGTCGGGCAGATTATTCTACTCGCGAAGCATTTTAATCACCAGTACTGGAAGTCCTTGAGCATTCCGCGGCGGCAGACTGCAGCGCCGTCTTCGCCACCGAACCTATAATGACGTTTGGATGATTGCGAAAGTCCGCAAGGCCGTATTCCCCGCTGCGGGACTCGGAACTAGATTTTTACCTGCGACGAAGGCGCAACCGAAGGAGATGCTGCCGGTCGTGGACAAGCCTCTGATCCAGTATGGGGTGGAAGAGGCGATGCACTCCGGGATTCAGAACATCATTATCGTCACCGGACGCGGAAAATCGTCGATCGAAGATCACTTTGACGTGAGTTTCGAGCTTGAACAACTGCTGGAGTCAAAGGGTAAGACCGACATGTTGTCGATGGTGCGCGGCATCTCGGACATGATCGACGTGTCGTATGTACGGCAGAAGGAAGCGCTCGGTTTGGGCCATGCGGTTTTGCGCTCGAAGGAACTGGTGGGGCACGAGCCGTTTGCGGTGATTTTGTCTGACGACATTATCGCGTCCGAGACACCGTGTGTGCGACAGTTGCTCGACATTTACGAGTTCTACGGCGCGTCGGTTCTGGCGCTGATGGAAGTGCCTCGCGAGCAGATTTCAGCCTATGGAGTTGTGGATGCAGAGCCGGTCGGCGACAACGGGTCGGAAAACCGGCTGTTCCGGATCCGCAACATGGTGGAGAAGCCGAAGGCGGCGGACGCGCCTTCGAACCTGGCCATCATCGGGCGTTACATTCTGACTCCGGAGATTTTCGACTGCATCGAACGGATCGGGCCGGGAAGCGGAGGCGAGATTCAGCTTACCGATGCGCTGAAGTACATGCTGCGCAGCCGGCCTATCTACGGGTTGAGGTTCGAGGGGAAAAGATACGATGCGGGGGATAAGCTCGGGTTCCTGAAGGCGACGGTGGAGTTCGCGCTGGCGCGGCATGATCTTGGCGAGCCCTTTCGTGAATATTTAAGCGGGCTTCATACGGCTGCGGAGGTTCGGTCGCGCTGATTTAGAGGCGCGATAATGAAGCGCATGGGAGTTCGGGGAGTTGTTGCAACGCTCGTTGGGTTCGTCCTCTGCGCCGCGTTGTTGGTTGCAGCGCCCGAGACGACAATCACGGTTTCAGTGAAGAGCCCGCACGATAAGCCGGTAGACAACGCCGCTGTGATTCTCGATTTTTTAGGCTCGCACCAGATTACGAAGCTCGGCAAGAGGAAACCGATTCATTGGGAAGTGCACACGAACCAGGAAGGGATGGCGCATTTCCCGCCGGTTCCGCAGGGGACGATTCAGCTGCAGGTGATCGCAAAGAATTACGAGACCTTCGGGCAGAGGTTCGAGATCGATAGCGAGCAGAAGACGATTGACATTAAGTTGAACCCGCCGCAGCCGCAGTACAGCGCGCATCCGCCGTTGAAGGAAGGGGACGGGAAGAAGTAGCGGGATTCGTATGCGTAATGAAATCACGGTTAGGCTCCCTGAGGAGCCTGGAGGAGAGAATCGTAGATCCGCTGCTTACCTGTGAAGCGAGGGCCGGCATTTGGACTTGTGTCGGCGGCGTCGCTCGCTCACGCGTGTTCACGTTGCTCCACTGCGACCACCTCGATTTCGATCTGAACGTCGCGCGGCAGGCGTGCGACTTCGACGGTGGTGCGAGCAGGCGGGTTTGCGGCGAAGTACTTAGCATACACCTGGTTCATGGCGGCGAAATGCGAAAGGTCTTTGAGAAAGACAGTTGCCTTCACGACGTGGTCGAGCGTCAGTCCC
>JAFAQG010000315.1 GCA_019246575.1 Acidobacteriaceae bacterium | reverse complement strand
ACGATGTCTAAAAGCGTTTCTTGCGAAGTCGCAGGCGCCATACGGAGAAGATGATCTCGACCAAATTGCTCACGATTGCAATCTGCGAGCAAACGCCGCGCGAAAAGTGGAGAGGAATATGGCCAAGCGCATCTCGGCAGTGGCTTTGTACGACCGAGTAGGCGAAGTCTTCACGGCCATTGTCACCGGGGTCAACGATCGCGGTGTGTTCGTACGAACATCAAATCCACCTGTGGACGGCCGTCTCATGGTCGGTGACCAGAGCGTTGACGTCGGCGACTGGCTCAAGGTCCGGTTAATTCGCACCGATCCACGGCAAGGTTACATCGACTTCGCCCGGGTTTAGGCAGTCTCTTGTGATGCGGGGCGCGATGCATCGTCCGTCTGCGTGCGTGGCTTTTGCAGCGTATGGACATCAACGAAGGATTGGTCGCAACCGATGCCGGACTCCTGCAGGGCTTCCAGGCAGTTCGCGTCTATTGCGTGAGGTGTCTCACTGTGCATGATCGCGAAGACTTTTTCGAGAGGCAATGCGTCCCGATACGGCCGCTTCGCGGATAGAGCATCGAAAATGTCGGCAACCACCAGGATTCGCGCTTCCAAAGGTAGTTGGTTCGCCGTCAGACCGCGATGATAACCCGAGCCGTCCAGTTTTTCGTGATGAGAAGCCGCGATTTCGCTCAGTCCCTCGAAACCACTGATCGAGCGAAGAATGTTCCAGGTATGCGCGGGGTGCGCGCGCAAGGCCTGCCACTCGGCTGCGTCCAGTTTTCCGGGCTTTTCGAGAATGGCGTTTGAAACGGCCATTTTACCCAGATCGTGCAACAGCGCCGCGTGACGAATGAAAAGAACACGAGCGGGAGTAAACTCCAACTTTCGGGCGATTGCGACGGCGGCGTTTGCGACGCCATTGGAGTGGTTATAAGTGAACGGAGATTTGGCATCGACAATCTGGGCAAACGCCTGACACACGGCATCAAGGCTGATGTCACCTTCCGATAATGTCCGTTGACTCGGTTCCAAATTGAGGATCGTGGATAACGGGGCATCGCAATCCAAACCGCTCCACAACCTTTTCCGCCTCGCCAGGGAATGCGCCGCCCCCACGACGTGAGGATCAAACCATGTGCCGCTGCGCTCCCGGATGACTTCGAGCGCACGTTGCGCGCCTGTAGCCGTATAGAAAACATCGAGCGTCTGGGCCAACAACATAATGCGAGAAGTGATCGGGATGCTGGCCCCTCGCCGGCCCTCTGGATTCCCTTTTCCGTCCCAATGCTCGTCGAGTCCGCCAATGCCCTCCGCGGTCGACTCGGGTAAGCCCATCAGCCGCGCCATCGTCGCGCCTCGCTCACAACGAATGGCTGTAACCTCGCGCGTATGCTGTTTTTGCCGAGAAGTAATCCGCAGAATTGTGCGGACCCTTTCGAGAAATGGCTTACCGGAAGCGACGTGGGTCAGGGCGTACTTGAGCGTTTCCCAGTTTAACCGGGTCCAGTCCGTCTTCTTGATATCGCGTTTCGCCGCGATGTCATCGGAACCTAGAGCGTTATACATCTGAGAGGCATTGCTGCTGCAGCCGGCATCTTTGAGCAGAAGCGCATAGTACAAACCCGCTTGTATGTCTTCATTCAGGCGAAGCTCGGCGGCGATGCGCATCCCCAAAATGCAGGTGCGAACCGAGTGCCACCGGGTCGCGCCGGATCCAAGGTCAAGTGCCTGCGAGAGAGCGGATACCACTTCCGCCACCCGGAAGGATACCCACGCCTCACGAAGCGCAACTGGGTTAGTATCGTGAGCCTTGCAGAGGATCTCCACATGCTACGTATCGGAGAAATCGGCCCTTGAGTTTAGGAATAATCAGTTGACATAATATGCGTTATCGGCCGGGTTTCGAAGTCATTCCGAAACCCGAAGCAACACGACGCCATGACTCGGCACTGAAACTGAGTACGTTCCGCCTTCCGCAGCGACGTCTTTGTGGACCCAGAGATCACGGACATGCTTAGGCGTATGCGAAAAACTTAAATCAGCCCAGTTAACCGAAACACTGGCGTCGCTAGGTCCGGGATTAAACAATCCAACGGCTTTCGACCCATCGCCGAGCTCTTTGACCCACGCCTCCACGTCTCCGTTCTTAGTGACAAGTTTTCCTTGCTTTCCGGCGGCGTCCTGATCGACTGCGATGACTTCGCGGTTCGTCAGGATCTGCAAAATGTCGGAAGACATGTGCTGCAGATCGTTACCCGCGAGCAGCGGTGCGGCAAGAATGGCCCACAAGCTCATGTGAGTCTTGTATTCAGT
>JAFAQG010000311.1 GCA_019246575.1 Acidobacteriaceae bacterium | reverse complement strand
GGAGCAAATGTCCGCATTACTGGACAGGAGGCGTCCCAAACCGACGAGACATACCGGCTCGTGACTGGAAAGACCAGCGTCGTCCGCAATCATTACAACGCACTGCGATTCGAAGCCGGAGAAGAAAGCGGTTTGCGCCGAAAACTCAAAATGGAAGCGCGTGTCTACGATGACGGTGTTGCGTTCCGGTACGTCGTACCTGACCAACCCGCCATGCGAGAGTTCCGGCTCGCAAACGAAGCTACGGAGTTTCGCATCAGTAAAGACGCGACGACGTACGCGCTCGTTCTTCCGCATTTCCGAACGATGTACGAAAGCGAATTTCTCAAGCTGCCCGCGAGCGCCTTCGCGAACGCGAACGGGCTGTCGAGAAAGGTGCTGATCGGACTGCCGCTGCTCATGGAAGTGCCGGGCGTGGGCTGGATGGCAATTACGGAGGCCGATATGAGGGGCTATGCTGCTATGTATCTGGTGAACCCGGCGCCCGAGTGGGGCGGACACTACTTCGAATCCCGCGTTGCACCCGGAGACGATCCCGACGTCGTGGTATCCGGAAGCTTGCCGCACCATTCTCCGTGGCGCGTGCTGCTGGTCGGAGATCAACCCGGCAAACTTATCGAATCGAACATCATCACCAGCCTGAATCCGGATTGCGCTCTTAAAGACACATCCTGGATCCACGGAGGACTTACGGCGTGGGACTGGTGGAGCGGGAGCGTGGGGCCCGACGGAAAAGCGGCATTCACGACAAACACAATGAAATATTACGTTGATTTCGCCGCGAAATCCGGCTTCCCGTACATGTTAATCGACGCGGGCTGGTCAGCTCCGAACGACATCACGCGCATGAACGGCAAGGTGGATGTGCCGGAGGTCGTGCGCTACGCAGCCGGCAAGAACGTCAAGGTGTGGATCTGGTTGACTTATAAACTGGCCGATGCGCAGATGCAGGAGGCGTTCCCGCTGTATGAAAAGTGGGGTGTGGCGGGACTGAAGATCGACTTCGTCGAGCGCGACGATCAGAAGGGCATTGAGTTTTATTACCGCGCTGCCGAGACTGCGGCGGCGCATCATCTGATGCTGGATTTTCACGGCCCGACCAAGCCCACCGGCATCGATCGCACCTACCCGAACATTCTGGGCTACGAAGCTGTGTTGGGAATGGAGCAGTCACGTGCGGGGGCAGGAGACAATCCGGAACACCGGCTTACGCTGCCATTCACACGAATGGTTGCAGGTCGGATGGATTATACTCCCGGAGGCTTCGATAATGTGACGCGCGACGAGTTCATTCCGCGCGCACCGCATCCCATGGTGATGGGCACGCGCGCCCAACAACTTGCGATGTACGCTGTCTACGAAGCGCCGTTCCAAATGGTGTCCGACACGCCGAAAGCCTATGAAGATCAGCCGGCGTTCGAATTCATTAAACACTGCCCGACAAGCTGGGACGAGACGCGCGTCTTGAACGGCGAGCCTGGCGAGTACGTCACCATCGCGCGCCGGAAAGGGAACGAATGGTTCCTGGGCAGCATGACAAACTGGACGCCGCGGGAATCGGACATTCCTCTGAGCTTTCTACCGCGAGGGCGCTACACGGCCGAGATCTACGCCGACGCCGATGACGCGGCGCAACGGCCCAAAAACGTCAGGATCACGCGTCAGACTGTCGATTCGAGTATGACTCTGAAGCCGAAGCTCGCGCCGGGCGGCGGGTACGCTGTGCGCTTTGTGCCGGCAGGACGATAAGTATATGAAGGCTTATGTGATCACCACCGCCGCTATCTTCGGTCTTATTACGGCGGCACATATCTGGCGCGCGATCGTCGAAGGACAGCGGTTAGCGACCGAGCCGTGGTTTATTCTGTTGACTATCCTCGCGGCAGCTCTCTGCGTCTGGGGTTTGCGCCTGCTTACGCGCTGGCCGCGATCGTAGGCAGTGCCACAGCTCTCCTCTTAGGCAACGCAGCCTTAATTTGCGAAGTTGAGCCGTTCCCGGTGGTCTCCGACACAGTCCCGACCTTCGTTCGAAGCGGCCAGGACTTCCGCACTTACAAGATTTATGACCCGATGACGACTCGCCTGTGCGTGCAGGGGCCCGATAACTGTCAGGGATCGACTGATATCCGCGATCCATTCCCGGGCAATGTCATTCCCGCAAGCCGTATCAGCCCCATCGCAGTGAACATATTGAAGTATTATCCGCAGCCGGAGGTCGCAACTGCGAAGCTCTGAATCAGAACTTTGTGGCCGGAGGAAATCGTGGCCGCTATCACTATGACCAGCCGGTAGGCCGCTGGGACCACAATTTCAGCGACTCCGACAAGCTCTATACGCTGATTACTTTCTGGCACGGCACCGAATACCGGCACAGCACGGGGTTCGCGCCGCTGGCCGCTTCCGGGGATATCAATTCAGCGCGTACAGATCAGAATTACATCGCTGACTGGACTCACGTCATCTCACCGACTACGGTGCTCGATGTGGGCGGTTCCTACGGCCGTTTCACGACCACGTTTCCTCGCTACACAGATTTCAGCCTCACTGCGGTGCGTTCGATGGCAGCTCGGTGGCTTCGCTTTTGCTCGGCTATGCGGCGGGCGGATACGTGGACAACAATGCCGCATTTTATCGGAGCAGGCCATATTACGCGGGATTCGTCCAGGACGGCTGGAAAATATCGAAGCGCCTCACGCTTGACTTCGGCGTCCGCTATGACGTTCAGATCCCGTGGAAGGAGCGGTACAACGAACTCAACTCCGGGTTCGACTTCTCAAGTAAGAATCCGGTGAGCGATCAGATCATTGCGAATTGGAACCAGTTAACAGCTGCCTATAACGGCAGTCATCCGAATCATCCGTATGGCGGGTATCCGACGCCACCCGCGGTCATTTATGGCGGGGTGCTATTTGCCGGTAAGAACGGCCGTCCACAGCGGGCCTACACGAGAGATTGGAGTAACGTTCAGCCACGCCTCGGTATTGCCTGGCAAGTGGCATCGAGAACGGATATCCGCACTGGCGCAGGCGTCTATTACCGCCAGCCC
>JAFAQG010000307.1 GCA_019246575.1 Acidobacteriaceae bacterium | reverse complement strand
CAACTGCCGCCGGCTTGCCATCCGGTTGTGGCACCCGAGGAATCCGCGATGAACGTGTATAAATTCTTCGCACCAGCGAACCCGGCCGTGAATTGTACAGGCAACGTAACTGTCAAGTCACCTGCCGAACCAGAGACCGTCGCGGAGTGAACATCGATGTGACATTGGCTGTTGTGCAGCGCCACCGAACTGCCGATGCTCGCCTCAGACCAGCCGGATGCGGCGTCATTAGCCAAGTAGACAATGTTTGTGGACGGAGAGTACTGCACATAGCAGCTTTTCACGACGCCGGACGTATTGACGAGGAAAGCGATCTGCGTGACCGTTGCTCCTGTCGTATCTACTGCGTGTACGGTGAAGGTCGCACCTCGACCCGCTCCACTGCTCGGGGTTACCTGGCCCGACAGAGGCGCCTGAGGCGGCGGGGGTGGCGGCGTACCACCGCCGGTACTGCCGCTGGTCATCGCTTGGTAAATGGCCGTCGAGAGCGGATATCGGGCGTCACCAGTCTGATTACTCAAGTATTCTCCCGAAAGATCGTAGGTCATTATTCCGCCCAGGTTCGCTGCCAGAATGTATCTAACAGCTTCCTGCATCTGTTCGACTCCGGTGTACGGAATGAAGGCGTTTTGGACGGGATTACCTGGTTCGTAGCGTATGTACTGAGCTCCATGCGTCGCGTCCCAGACACGTGTACCGCTCGTCCAATACGCGGATGAAATCAGCTGGTTGTAATTGATTGCGGTACGGGGGTTGGTCGTTGCGTCACCCGAAGCGTAGCGCTGGCCGGGATCCGAGACATCCCGCGAGCATGTCGAGCCGCTGAGATATCCGGCCATGCAGCCTTGTTTGATTCGGGCGTAAAACGGCATGCCAATGCCAATCTTCGTTGAGGCGATTCCGGCATCTCTGACCATGTAATAGTAAATCGCGTCGGCAGTGATCCAATCGGTGTTAGATCCTTGATACAGCGCCGAGTTGTAGGCGGTATCGGTACGCCACTGTCCCGCGACGGTTCCTGTATCGGCATCATAGGTACCGCAGTTGATCTGGTCGATATCGGCTTGCACTTGGGCAAGAACATAGCGTTGATTCCAGCCTGACGCGACGGTTAGTACCTTGTCGGGCATGGCTCTACGGAGCGCACCGATAAATTGCTGGTACTGTGAGTTGTTAATGCTTCCTTCCCAGTCAAGATCGAAGCCGTCGTATCCATAGCTGTTTACGAAATTCGCGATTGTGGACACAAATCCGGAGATCGTAGAACTGGTGGTGCAATTGTTCATGATGGAACCTCCAGTGTTGTCCACCATACTTACAAGTGCTTTCACCCCATTCGCGTGAGCCGCTGAGATGAATGCGGCTGCATTGGCGGAAATGGAGTAGGATGTCGCGTCAATGCCGCAGTTGTTCGTCGGCTCCGTTCCGTAGTGAATGATGTGGGTGTATTTCGAAAACGGGATCGCCGAGATGGGCAAAGTCGATGATCCCGGTTGGAAGTAATAACCGGTCCGCCAAGCTGCGCTGCAGGCGGGCACAATCCCTAACAGGATGCAGAATACAAGCTTTTTCATGATCTCCTTCGTTGAGCAGTCCTGTGGCGTTACGGCCTGAGGCAGCCGGGAGTCTCGTACGTCCGGGCATAGGACGAGCGATGTGCCCCGGATCCCGCTCCGTTCGGCCAAATTGTTATTTCTGCGTGAGTCGCGCCCCGGCGAGTGTAAGCGCGTTCGATTGCAACGGAGTCAATGAACTCCGGTGCACAGGGTGCGTTATCCGGCCGGGCACTGTCTCACGACAGCTTACGAGGGAATTGCGGATCAACCGTTCGGCAAGGGGCAAAGCGATGCAAACCTGCTTACCCGCCCGCGAGGGCGGTATGGGCAATTGGCTCTTTTGCAGGCTCCTGATGCACGAATTAGCGGATTGCTGTTCCTTAATTACCCCGTTATAACACCAGGACTATTTTCCTTTCTAAAATTTAACCGCTTTTATTCCTCTTTAATTGTATTTAACACGTTAATTGGATGTTTATGTCCAGCTTTGATCTAGAATTTCGCGATTTAACCGGCCTGCCAAACCGGGAACGCGGGAGCATAGCCCTCGCGGGTCGGACCTATCGCTCCGAGTCAGGATGCGCTGAAAATCGGCCGCTCCCCGGGGTCATACAGCGTCTTTCACCCCATAGCATTGTTGAATACATTCAACTACTTGCCTGGAAAGGAGAGAGCAGGCCAACCAACACAACAGCTTTGGATTTTGCCTCTCTATGCGGCACGGCGCCCATTGCAATCAAAACGCGAATTCAAATAACTTTGCGACCAGCGGACCCAGGAAGGTCACCCTCGGTTCGCTGTATAGCTGTATTTATAACATAAATTGCCTAAGCGCAACAAAAAATTTTGCTGCTTTCGGGGCTAGAAATAATCGCTAGATCTAGGGGGAAATCCGCGCTTCTTAGGGCGAAATTGTCTCGGGTCGCGCGGAAGTCCAAGGGAATGTTGGGCTTCTGCAGCGGGTGGCGTATTCCCTCCACCCAGTGGTGTTCAGGGCGTCATGGCAGATGAGCGCCGGACGCGCTTCCGATATCTGGCACTTCGAGCCACGGAGCACGTTTCCGATTACGCCATCTTGGGGCTGGAACGATCGTTGACGCGTTCCGGCGTGCCGTCGACACTGTCGTCTTCGCCCGCTTGCGTGTTCATCGGCAAGGGCCTGAACAAGATGCGATTGCGAAGGCGATATTGGTTTCATTCGGGGACGGTAGTAATCGTCGCTCTCATGGGGCAGCAGGAATACAGGTTTTTTCCCTCCGGTTGCTATTCCGAATGCGCTTTTTACTGCTACGACTGCTGGCCTCCGCAATACGAATGGTGGGAGGATTTTTTTGCTCGATACCGGCCTCGAACGGCATTTTTCACAGCTAGAGACGCAGCAGCCGAGTTTGCGCGCCGCAGGGCTGGTATGCAAGCTTTCTGGCTGCCTGAAGCTGTGGATCCGAATGCCTATTTCCCGGGGAGGGATCTGAAGTATCGCAGGATACATGTTTTGGAGTTAGGGCGACGTCATGAACGAATTCACCAGACGTGGAAACGGTATCTAGAGAACAGAGGGTACGTACATTTATACGAGCTGGAAAAGGGGAAACTGGTGTTTCCAACACATGAGGACTTTATCAACGGATTGAGCGAGTCTGTAGTCTCAGTTTGTTTCCCAAGCTCGATGACACATCCGGAGCGTTCTGGAAATACAGAAACGGTGACTCATCGATTCTTCGAGTCCATGGCCTCAAAATGTCTAATTGTCGGCCATGCTCCGCAGGAATTAATCGATCTTTTCGGATACAACCCCATTGTTGAGTTGAAACCTGAGACATGCGTTGAGGAGATTGAACGAATTCTGCAAAATGTTGAAAATTATCAGCCATTAGTGGACAAGAACTATTCAGCCTTGATGCAAAAAGGCACTTGGGACGTACGGGTAAAAACGATGTTGCATATGCTCGGGGAGGTATACGCATAAGACACTTCGGACATTTTGCGTGCTCGGCCGCGGCCTGAGCACGCTCCGCAACTGAATGAACCAATATGCGGACACTAGTAGAAGCAGTTTCCGGAAGTAAGCTCAGACCTGCTATCCCAGTCGCCATGGCTGCCGCGGCAGCAAGTTTCTTCGGTGTATTGAGCTTTCATGCGTCTGCTGGATCCGCGCTAACGAGAGCGCGGTCGCATCCCGAAACTTTACACAGCTGGCGCACCGCCTATTACTGCCAGACGGAACGGACATTGCCGATATCACAAGCA
>JAFAQG010000304.1 GCA_019246575.1 Acidobacteriaceae bacterium | reverse complement strand
TGTATTCTGATTTCCGGCGACGGAGATGCCGTTCCTTCGCAGCTCGCCCCATTGCCCGAGCACATACGCCGAAAAATGGTATGTCCCGGGAACGACATCTCCCAGTTGCATTTCTTGCCCCGATTGCGCATTCGCCCAATATTGATTCCCAATACCGCTATATTGGAAATTCTTCTGATCGTCGCTCAGCACCGCCCATGCGGATAGCGGATTCCAGGGCTCTCCGCCGCTTACGGAAGCGCTCAGTGTGCCGCGTCCGGTAGTCGGAGCGTACCCGTTCTGAAGAAGAACCGGATCATTGTCGTACAGCGTATCCACTGACGAAATAGCATTCACAGCATCGGCGTACATATCGTCCGGTGTATTTATGTTGCCGCCGAACGTGTTGAAGTGAAAATAGTACGGTCCAAACAGGCGCGTGCCGTCCGTCCCGCTCGGATACGAGTAGCTTGCTCCGTTATTCAGGTGATCCGAGAGTGCCTCGATCATCAGTATGTTAAACGTGAAGGTCAGATCCTGCTTCGTCGGACCGCCAACAAACGAATCAGTTCGGGGAATAACTGCCCACGCGCCATAGGTTGAGCCGTACAGCCCATGCGCCCTGTGCAGGTACTCGTAAGTCGAATAGTCATATTTCGTGTAGAACTCGCGGCCAAAGCCATCGGGGATTTGCAGCCCGTGTAAGTCCACGGTTGCATCCTGCACTTGGCGGCCGGGGTCGGTGGTCCCGACGACGGATGGGGCCGGAAGCGGAATCAGCTTCGGGCCGAGATTATTCAGCCCGGTGTCAGCCGAGTAAGTGTTCGTAAAGAGCGTCTGGCTGATCCGAAAAACATATTGAATCTGGCCCAAGCTCCCGTCTATATCTGTTGACGCGTGGTTTACGACGAAATAGACGTGAAACCCCGAGTCGCCGTCGGCAAGGATGAAATGCTGCGAATACGTGAATGCATTACTGGAGCTGGACGCGGTCGTAACCCACCAATCGATATAAGACGCATCCTGATAATAGTCGGCCGTTCTGGCACCGCTGCCGAACGTTCCGGAGTTATCCATGTACAGGCCCCTCGGCGAGTGCGTCAGATCGACAAGGTTGTCCGGATAACCGGCCAGATGCACGCCGGAGACGTTTCCATTGGTCGAGTTCCAGTCGAGCGAAAGCACCCCATTGCTGATCTTCCAGTCCGTCGCACTGCTGGTATCGATTGTGATGGCTCCGGAAACGGATTGCACCGTCAATGCCAGAACAGCAGCTGCCGCT
The DNA here is from genome assembly GCA_019246575.1 of Acidobacteriaceae bacterium. The sequence goes on along the minus strand of JAFAQG010000304.1, from coordinate 3,330 downwards.
AAGAATGATAATTTCTTCATACCGTATTTGCTAACTTACCTGCCAATTACATAAGGTCGTAACTGAGCTTCTGATCGAATAACCTCGTCCGCTACCATCCGGCCGAACACAGACTTTCCTTCCTCGTTCAAATGCGTGCGGTCGGGCTTAGATGGTCCGGCATTCTCGGCCTTTGCGTCTGGATGCCCTACCATGTCGAACTTGTCCGCCTCCTGCTGGGTCATGCCGCGGAGTAAACGCCGCGACAGCCCGAATAGGTCAATGAACGGAACATTCTCCTCGGCTGCGACGCGCCGGGTAGCGGCAGCATATGCCTCGAGTCCATCGTCGACCAACTTTCCATCCTCGTAATTCCGACGTGACAGCGAGCTGACGAGAATCGGAGTGGCCCCAATCGACCGCACGTCGTGAACGTAGCGGCGCAGGTTTGCAGCGAACGTCGTATCCGGGTCGGTATGCCGCGCCGGATCGGGCTTTTGATCGTTGTGCCCGAACTGAATGAAGTAATACTGCCCCTTCTCCGCAAGCGCCCTGGCCCAGGCACCTTCAACGATAAAGCTCTTCGAACTTCGGCCATTCAGCGCATCGTCGATGCACGTCACATTCGATTTGAGAGCCGCGCAAAATCCCGGCCCCCAGCCACCCTGAGTAGCAACGGTAGAATCGCCCACCAGGACGATTTTCACGGGTGCAGACGCCGTGGCGCTCCGATCCGTCTGCGCGATCAGAGTACATACAAGCATCAGAAACAATGCCGCAGACCTTGCGGGCACACTCATGTTTAAAAGTAAAATCTCAATCCGAACTGCAGGTACCTTTGCTGGTTTAGGCGTTGGTTGTTGACCAGAATGCCGCCCGCGCTGCTCAACTGCTGCTTGATTTCATAGAACTTGAACTGATTCAGGTCGCGAATATCGTACGAATTTAAATTCCTGCCGTAGAAATTCGCCGGCAACTGGACAGTGTAGAAGTCCGGCGGAAGTATTTGGCGGCTGTTGAGCTGGCTCTTGATCATGGCCTGAAACGCGGCCAGATCCGCCGCGCTCGGCGCCGGACCCGGTCCGGTGTAGGTAGAAGCCCAGCTGTTAAACGTACTCGCTAAAGTGGCGTCAGTCCAGGTAAAGCTCGGATAATTTTGGAACAGATCCGTACCCCCGCCGACATTCGCTGCGTTCCGGAAAATCGGGTGATTCAACACGTTTAAAGCATCCACTCTGAACTGTAATTTCACTTTCTCGGTGATCTTCCACGTCTTCTGGACCGACATATCCAGCGTCTGAATCATGGGACCCGTAGCGCCTGAAAGAGTTCGCGGCGCATTTCCAATCTGACCGGCCGGCGGCAATTCGAAAGCCGAAACGTTGATGTACGGTTGACATTGCACGCTAATCGGACAGCTCGAGCTGAAGTTCGGATTCACAACCGGAACTCCCGGAACGATATTCGGCCGAATTTCGTGAGTATGAACCGTATCGATGTAGTTGTCGGTCGCAATGGTCGGCGTAAACGGATATCCGCTCGTCAGCCTTTCTACCCCCGAGAGTGTCCAGTCTCCGAATACCGCGCGCAGGGGATACGAGGCGTTGCTTCCAAACCGCCGGCCACTGCCGTAAGGCACGTCATAAATCCCGACAAAATTCCATTCGTAGGGGATGTCGTAAGTTGAGACCGACTTATCGCCCGCCGCCGTTCCTCCAAAACTGTACTGGCCGCCTCCAACGCTTCCGGTACTAAGCGCTTGCTTGTCCGGACTGGAATCGCTCGCGTTGTCCAGCGACTTCGACCAGCGGAAATTCGTATAAAAGGTTAGGTGAGTCGTCTGGTAGCGATAACTCGCGATGGCCGCGCGGAATGTGCTATTTCCGGAGGCATCCCAGTACGACTCGATGTTGCTATAGCCGAGATAAGGCGAAGCAATACTGTACAAAACATCCGACAGCGCGCCGCCATTTAAGTTCTTGCGTCCAAGCGGATCTGCAACAGTTGTCGTCGCCTTCACATTCAGGGCGGCCAAGTCCGCCAGGTAACTGGCAGGTGGACGATTGAGGACAATTGACGGCATGAAAAGGTGCGTTCCCTTCGAACCGGCATACGCCAGCTCGAGCACGCTCCTGCCGCTCTCTCCCAACTGCCGTTGCAACGACAAGCTCCAATTTTGGACGTAAGGTACGGAGTTTTCACCCGTGAGAATGCGGTCCGGGAAATCGAGAGCCTGGTCATATATCAGGCCGTCAGGATGCGCTGCAAGCCCAACTGCCTGATCGAAAGGAACGCCGGGATTATACGGAGGGTTAGTGCCGATGCGCGTTACATAAGCGGGATTTGTCTGGCCGGCCGTCTCTCCGAAATTCGCCGCTCCAGTCGTGAAGTTCGGCACAGGGTTTCGATTCTGGCCCGTCAGCGGCGAGTGCGAAATCCCGTAGCCCCCGCGCACGACCCAGGAATGGAGTCCGAACACCTTCGGTGTGTACGCAAATCCGAACCGGGGTTCGAAATCGAGCCACTTAATCGGCGTCAAATAACGCGACCGGCCGCCGCGCCCGTCGAACGCAAACGGAATAATGGTGGCTTGCGTAACTACGGGCAACCCCGTAGATGCAGATGCAGCCTGGCAATCGGGTAACTGGCAAGGCTTCGGCAGCGCGACAGTTTGCGCCAAGGCCGGATCGAGAAATCCCTGTAAGTTGTTGACCTCTGTTCTCGGCAATTGCAGTGAGTAGCGCAGTCCAAGATTCATCGTAAGATTCGGTTTGACTTTCCAGTCATTCTGTACATATGCGGCGCCGCTGTTCCAGCGGTAGTAATAGGGGAGGTCCGAACTTCCAAGCACCACGGAATTCGGCACACCCAGGAGGAAACTTGCGAACGCACTTCCGCCATTCGATGAAACCGAGGTTGCCGCCCCGGTGTTAGCTGTTTGAAGGTATCGGAACTCGTAATTTCCTCCCGCCAGGCTGTACAACGACTCGGTATTCAGCAAGGCGCGTGAAAGGTCCACGCCGAATTTCCAGGTCATCCCTCCTCGCGTAACGTATACGTTGTCCGCAATCTCATACTGCTGCTCCAGGCTGTAACCGAGGTTCGAAGGCTGATTGCCGATATTGGCGGGGCTGGTGCCCAAATCGTAAATATTGATCAATGGCAATCCACCTTTAGTCAGGCTGGGTAATCCATATTCCGTGCTCAGATTTTCGCCGGATTTCACGTCGAACTGGGGCGATAGCTGGCCGCTGAAGTTCGCGCGAGTGTAAGCCAGGCGTAGCTCATTTACGACGGTCGGAGAAAACGTATGCGTATCGCTGATCGTGTATTGGCTCGACACACTATAGG
>JAFAQG010000589.1 GCA_019246575.1 Acidobacteriaceae bacterium | reverse complement strand
CGTATCGCGCATCGCCGGTCTACTGGCAATCGCCGCTCTTGGCTTGGTATTGATAACGGCCTTCAACCGCCATCTTGATCGGCGCCTGAACAATCTCCGTGTGCCACCCGCAACTCGCCAGCAGATTGATTCGCAACGATCCAAGCTTGCCGCTATCCAAACCACAAATTCTGATGCGCGACGCGCGATTGCCGAATCGTTCGTCGCGGGATATCGAGATGTATTATGGACCGCCGTCGCGCTCTCCTTCGCAAGTTCTTTGAGTGCCGCACTCTTTATCGATCTGAAGGGAAAACGCAGCCCTGCCAATCCAACCTGACGCCCAACTGAATAATCCGGCCCTCGAGCACCGTTGAAACCGGCGCAAAGCGTCGCAATCGGCCGCGCGCTCGCGTCCGGGAAATTAGGCGTTCATGATTCGCAACTATTCATGCCGGAGCGCGACTAGCGGATCAATCCGCGATGCACGACGCGCCGGCACATAACCTGCCGCGACCGCCGCGATCACAATCGTCGCCACCGCTGTCACAATCGACGCGGGATCGCCCGCCTTGACGCCATACAGCAACGACCCCACCAGTCGCGACGCCCCGAATGCCACCGGCAATCCGATCGCGAGCCCCACAGCCGCCAGTATCGCAACTTGCCGCATGATCATCGATAGCACGCGGCCGCGAGCGGCGCCCAGCGCCATACGGATTCCGATCTCGCCGGTCCGCCTGGCCACCAAATACGACATCGTCGCGTATAAGCCCACGCAAGAGATTGCGAGTGCGAGCAGCGCGAAACCCGCTGATAGCCTCGCGAACAGAATCTCCTCGCCGATTTCGGTCTCAATCCGCTGCTCCTGCGTAGCGATATTCGTCACCGGAATCCGCGCGTCAGTTTCATGCACAATCTCTCGCACCGCACCCGTGCACTTTAGCGGATCGCCGGAGGTTCTCAAGAAGAACGTCATCTCCTCAACCGGCGAGCCGAGATTCTGATCGAGGGACAGATAGACGGTCGCGGGAAAGTCCTCGTCGATGCGATTGTACATCGCGTTCTTCGCCACACCGATCACGTCCATCTGTACCGGCTTGTCGTCGAGCCCGTAGCTCACGACACGCTCGCCGACCGCATTGCGACCGGGAAGGTTCGCCTTCACCCACGCCTCATTCACGATGACCACCGGAGCCGATCCCGCGCGATCACGCTCGTTGAACCCGCGACCCGAGAGTAGCCGGATTTTCATCGTGGATAGGAAATGCGCATCCACCTGCAACGTGTGCGTGTTTTCCCAGCCGCCAAAAGACCCGTGACCTGAGGGAGCGTGCTCTGGCTTTGGCTTGCCTACAGGAACTACGGCCCAACCCCAGGCGCCTTGCCCGATCAGGGGCGAATCTGCCTCCGCAACCGAGATCACCCCAGGAATCGTTGAGAAGCGCTGCTCCAATCCGCGATAAAACGAGAGCAGCTCGCCGGTCTGATGTCCTGCCTGCTCTGCGTTCAACTGAAAGACGAGGACGTTTTCCCGTGTAAACCCCATGTCGAGTGACTGCAGCTTCGAAAGCGTCTGCACGAACAATTCCGCGGCGGCTACGAGCACGAGCGAGATCGCGATCTGCGCAATCACCAGTACCTGGCTCAAGTTGACCGGTAGTCGCCCGCGGGGTTCCGCCGTGCGCAATTCTTTAAGCACCGGCATCGTGTCGACGCGCGTCGCCTGAAGCGCGGGAACCAGTCCGAACAGCACGCCCGTGATCATCGTCAGCGCGGCAGTTATGGCGAGTGCGTGCACGTTTAGCTCGGCGCGCAGGATGAAGCTGCTTCCGCTGGCGAGCGTCGCCCGCAAAATCGGCACAGCCCAATAAGCGACCAGCACGCCGCCGAACCCGCCGATTGAGGCTAGCAACACGCTTTCGGTGAGCAACTGCCGGATCACGCGCCATCGGCCGGCCCCGATGCTCAACCGCACTGCCATCTCCCGTCGCCGAGCGGTCGCGCGCGCTAGTAACAGATTCGCGATATTAGCGCAGGCGATCGCCAAAATCAGGGCTACCATCGCCATTAAGATCACCAGCGGCTCCTCGAAATTGCGCCGCAGGCGGTCCACGCCACGTGCGCCTTCCGACAACAGGAACCGCGGCAAATTTGCGCGCTGCGCATCGTTCTCTGCCGTCGACGCAACCCAGTTTTGGAACACCGGGCCCATCTGTGCTTGTGCCTGTTTAAGCGTTACACCTGGCCGCAGCCGTCCCATGATCTCGATCCAGTAGTAATGCCCATTCAGATACCGCGTTTGGGATGGCTTGCCGCCATCGGCTGGATCGAGCGCCACATCGGCACGCAGCGGCAGATAGAATTCAGGAGCCGAACCTGAGTCAACGCCGTAAAATCCCGGCCGAGTGACGCCCGCGATAGTGAACGGTAAATTATTAAGGAAGATCTTCTGCCCCACCGCGCGAACGGCATCGCCGAAGTGCCTCTGGGCGAACCCGTAACTCACTACGACGACATCCGTACCCATACGATCGTCATCCGCCACAATCAATCGCCCGGCCTCGGACGCGACACCCAGCCCACGGAAGAAGTCCCCGGAAACGTACTCTCCGATCGCGACCTCTGCCCCGCCCGTTACCATCACTGTTAACCTCCGCGATGGATGATAAGCGAACAGCGCAGAACACAACTTTGTCGATTTGCGCAGCTCCTCAAACGCCGGATATGGAAAAATCCCCCCGACCAGGCCAAGCTTCGGGTCATCGTCGAAATGACCGCTCACGCCCTGTACCACCGAATCATCCGTTCGGTGCTTCGTATGCCACTGCAGCAACACGAGCGATTCCGGATCGCGGACCGGCAGCCATCGCATTATCACGGCGTCCATAAAGCTGTAGATCGCCGTGTTCGCGCCGATTCCCAGCGCAAGCGACAAAGCCGCCAATGCCGTGAACGCGGGGTTGTTCCGCATCGTCCGAGTGGCGTAGCGCAAGTCCTGCAATAATTGCTCGACACAAGTCCACCCCCACATCGCGCGCGTATCCTCTTTAATCAACCCGACATTCCCCAGCTCACGCCGAGCCGCGTCGTACCCGCGCTCCTGCGCTTCTTCTTCCAAATGGAACGCGAGTTCCTCGGCAAGATCCGCCTCACGCCGCCGCCTCGCAAACAGCCATCGAAGTTTTCGAGGATTCACGATCATGGGCGTTCATCCGCAGCTAGAATTAACCCCATCGCTCTCGTGAACGCATCCCATTTCGAGCGCTCGCTCGAAAGCTGTTTTCGCCCCTCGCGCGTGAGCTTGTAGTACCGGGCCCGCTTACCCTTATCCGACAGCTCCCAGTTCGCTTCGATCCACCCCTTCGCCTCCAGCCGGTGCAGCGCCGGATAGAGCGACCCGGTTTCCACTTGTAGTAGCTCCTCCGATGTCCTCTGGATGTACTTGGCGATCGCATGCCCATGCGCCGCGCCGCCCAGCAAGGTCCGCAAGATTAACAGATCGAGGGTTCCTTGCAGCAAGTCGAGCTTCTGCTTCATTGTGTGGTTATTCTACAGCATAGCCGCCTTGACGAGTTGCGGCGAATTTTCATTCGCGAGATATTCTAAAGAGCCATAGTTAAGGCAGAGCTGCCGGGGAGCAACACAATGAACGCTCACACAATCACGGGGGGCGGTGGCATAAAGCTTCATGTAGTCGAAACCGGAAACCCCAAAGGCCATCCCATCCTGTTTATTCATGGACTTTCCCAGTGTTGGCTCACGTGGGGTCGTCAGCTGAATTCGGAGTTGACCGAGCACTGCCGCCTGGTCGCAATGGATATGCGCGGCCATGGCCGGTCGGATAAGCCACGCGAGGGCTACGCGGACTCGGGACTGTGGGCCCAGGATGTCAATGCAGTCATACAGGACCTCAAGCTTGATCACCCGCTCCTCTGTGGCTGGTCATACGGCCCTCTCGTGATTCTCGACTACCTGCGGCATTACGGGGACGATCACATCAGCGGAATCCATTTCGTGGGCGGAGTGACCAAACTCGGGAGCGACGAGGCGATCTCGTTGTTAACCCCTGAGTTTCTCAGCCTCGTACCCGGCTTCTTTGCCAACGACGCTGAAGCGAGTGTGCGCAGCCTTGAATCGTTGTTGCGTCTCTGCTTCCCTCAAGAACTTTCGCCTGAGGAATTGTATTTGATGCTGGGCTTTAGCATCTCGGTTCCGCCTTATGTCCGTCAAGCATTGCTGTCTCGCTCCCTTGACAACGACGATCTTCTGCCTAAAATCGCCAAACCTGTACTGATCACTCACGGCATTGATGATGCTGTGGTCAGGCCAGCGGTCGTCGACCGGCACAAAGCTAGCATGCCTCACGCACAAATTGATAGGCCGAAAACGGGACATGCAGCTTTCTGGACCGATGCCACCGCTTTCAACCAGCGCATACTCGCATTCGTAAGCGCCGCCCGCGCGTAACGCGCGTGGTTCAGCGTTGCCGAGCCGCGACTGCGAAGGAGCGGTTTGTCGGATTTTTTCACAGCTTCGTAAGCTAGTGGTCGTCTTTCTCGCAACATTCGCCACAGCCTTCGTGCTGGTGGCAAGGCGTCGCCAGAAACGCATGCACTTCGCCGTTAATCAGCCCCTGCCCGGCGATCTGCCGGACGCGTTGATGCTGCCAGCCGATTGCAGCATCCACGGCGAACCCGTAGGAATCAAGTCGTTGAGATCGACCATCGCG
>JAFAQG010000581.1 GCA_019246575.1 Acidobacteriaceae bacterium | reverse complement strand
CGATCTCAAGGCGAAGGCTCGCGCGGCAAACCTCGATATCGTCGACATGGGTATGGGAAACCCGGACGGCGCAACAGCCCAGCCAATTGTCGAAAAACTGATCGAGGCGGCTCGGAACCCGCGCAATCACCGTTATTCCTGGTCACGCGGCATCCCGCAGCTCCGCAACGAGATCGTCAAACGCTATGAAAAGCAATACGGAGTGACGCTCGATCCCGAAACCGAAGCCATTGTCACCATTGGAGCGAAAGATGCTCTGGCTCACCTCCTGTTCGCCATCATCGGGCCCGGCGACGTGGTCGTTTCTCCTAACCCCGCGTACCCGATTCATCAGTACGGCGTCATCATGGCCGAAGGCGAAGCCTGCATGCTCCCGATGCCGGATCCCGCGACGTTCCTGCAGTCTCTAAAGCATTTGTATCGTACGGCCTCCAAGACTCCGAAGGTCATCTTAATATCGTTCCCGCATAATCCCACAACGATGTGTGTAGACCTCGAGTTCATGCGCGAGGTCGTGGACTTGGCACGTCACCACGGCTCGTATATCATCCACGACTTTGCCTACGCCGAGCTCGGGTTTGACGGCTACAAGCCGCCCAGCATTCTGGAGATTCCCGGTGCCGCCGGACACGCAGTCGAGATTTACTCCATGACAAAGAGCTACAACATGGCCGGATGGCGCGTCGGCTTCTGCCTCGGGAACCGCAAACTCATCGCCGCTCTGGCGCGCATCAAGAGCTATCTCGATTACGGCATTTTTCAACCGATCCAGATTGCGTCTATCATCGCCTTGCGCGAATGTGAGGATGAACCGCGCAAAATCTGCCATACCTACCGTTCCCGCCGGGACGTGCTGATCGAAGGGCTGAATCGCGGCGGCTGGCATGTCGAGCCGCCGAAGGGATCGATGTTCGTCTGGGCTCGTATACCGGAGCCCTTCAGGGAAATGGGCTCGCTCGAATTCGCGAAATTGCTCATGCGCGAGGCTTTGGTTGCTGTATCGCCAGGCATCGGATTCGGCCCCATGGGCGAGGGTTTCGTCCGCTTCAGCCTCATCGAAAATAACCACCGCATACGGCAAGCAACAAAAAATATCGCGCACTTCTTGCACCAGGAGAGTGCAGTGCAGGGCCCGGCTTCCGTAAGCGTCTAATGCATTATGGCGGCGTGTACCGATGTTCGCTTCCCAGAGCTCGTCGAACTATCGCAGCTGTCCGCAGCCGACGTGGATCCGTTGCTTACTGAAGAAACCGAGGTATGGAGAAGGCGCTTCGGGTGGGATTTCGGTCCCTCTGCGGATCTCCTCCGCCGTTTCATGCACATCCGCGCGCTGTATGGTTATGCGCTGCGTTCGGCCAACGAAATCATCGGGTATGCGTATTACGTCTGTGAGGGACGGAAGGCTCTTATCGGCGATTTCTACGTACGCGAAAAGTACGCCAGTCCTTCTACCGAAATGCTGCTACTCGGCGGAATGACGCAAGGGTTAATGCAAGTACCCGGCATCCACCGCATCGAATCCCAGTTGATGCTGCTTCGTACGGCGCCTTCTGCATGCCCGCTGCCGTTCAGCCGCAACCTGACCCGCCATGATCGATTCTTTATGGAGATCCGCTGCGATTCCGGCCTGGCATTGCGGCCCGCTGTTCCGCCCTCGCGCCTCACTCTAGTGCCCTGGGCCGAGCGCTATCAGGAACAATTAGCACATCTTGTGTCGGCCTCCTATCGCGGTCACATCGACAGTCAAATCAATGATCAGTACCGAAACACCCCGGGTGCACGTCAATTCCTGACCAATATCGTCAAGTTCCCCGGATGCGGACGGTTCATGCCGGAAGCCTCCTTCCTCGCCCTCGATCCTACGACAGGCCGGATCTGCGGAATGTGCCTGGCCAGTCAAATCTCTTCCAGTTCGGGACACGTCACGCAACTCTGCGTTCTCCCTGCCATGCGCGGGGCCAGCCTTGGATACGAGCTGTTGCGCCAAACGCTTACTCGTTTCGCGGACGCGGGTTGCAGGTCCGTGAGTCTCACCGTTACTTGCGCAAACATCTCAGCGGTGCGCCTGTATGAGTCCGTTGGGTTTCGCTCTCGTGCGACATTCCCGGCGCTCGTCTGGGAAGGCTTCTAAGCTTTTTCGCGCGCGCAACTTGCGTGTTCCGCCGATATTCATCTCGACGCCCGCCTCACCTGCCCATTTACAATGAGGCGTGTCCGATGTTCTACCCAGGATTCGATTGAACTTGGATTTCACGCCTTCGCTCGATCCTTCGCGCCCGGGCCTGTTGATCCGCGACCCATACCAATACTCAGATGCAACTTTGCTTGTGCCTCCCGCGCTCGTGCAGGCGCTCGAGTGCTTTGATGGCGCCCAATCAGCCCTCGATCTTCGTGCTGCGCTGGTTCGAATTACAGGCCAGATCCAAGTCGGCGAGATCGAAAAGAACCTGTTCGAGTCGCTGAACGAAGCCGGGTTTCTGGAAAACGAACGATACCGCGAGTTGAAGAGTCAGCGAGAAGCTGAATTCGCACGGCAGCCAACCCGCGAGGCAGTTT
>JAFAQG010000569.1 GCA_019246575.1 Acidobacteriaceae bacterium | reverse complement strand
TGCTTCGGTTGGATGTCTTCGGGCAAGGTGGCAAGCGTGGAGCCGAGATTGAAGAGCTCGTGCTGTACGCGCTTCAGCGTCGATGCCAAATCGTACAGGCGTTCCGTATTGCGCGGTTGCTCCTCGGTTGTAACTCGCGCCAAACCTATAAACGAATTCAATTCGTCGACGGTCCCGAAGCATTCGATGCGCAGATCGTCTTTTCGAATCGGTTGTCCACCGACCAGACGCGTCTCGCCGGCATCGCCCGCTCTGGTGTAAATGCGGTTGAGGTGGATGGAGGGTTCGTGGAAGGTTTTTTCAGTCATGGTGCTTCCGTGGATGCGCTCCGGTACGGGATCGGCGTTTGGTTCGAGTGTGCGCGCATGGGATGTGGCGGCTGAACCGTACGTTTTGAACTGTTGAACAGGCTCGTCTCTTGCCGTCTATTCGAGTTTAGGAATACCGCAGGAGCGAAGATAATCGAACGTCGCAGGAATCGATACAGCATTATGCTGCACGTGCCACAAACGAGTGACACAGACCGTGCCGGCCGCGGACGCCTTCGATTGCCGCTCGTTGCGTTTACATACAGCAACAATGCGCGGCCGCACTCGCCGCTTCATCCGCGGTCTCATTCATCCGCTGATAAAAAAACTCGAGCCAAGCTTGCCGATCGTCCGCGGCCCGAACCCGATCTAAATTGACGGGAAGTTTCTTGGAGGCGCGGGGCGGGATCGAACCGCCGAATAAAGGTTTTGCAGACCTCTGCCTTACCACTTGGCTACCGCGCCCGGTGGGTTCTTCTGCAACATAGCATACGGGAGCCGCCGGTCGGGTCTGAAGACTATCCACGTTTGGCAGCAGTATAACGGGTTACAGGGCTGCGAAGTTCGGGCGAACGACGTGGTCGAGCGCTACGGGCGCAGTTCTCCGTTGATAAGTGCTAGAGTAAGAATCCAATTGGGGGAAGTTCGATAGTGCCTCTGAAGATTCGGCGCGCGGCCTCACGTCGCAGAGCCCGCTGTCCTCTATTTCTGATCATTTCGGCGTGCGTTTGTGCCTGGCCGACGATGGCGGCCATCTCCTGGGACGATGCAGCGCAGCAGATCGCTGAACGCGAGTCGACGGGCGATTTAGCCGGCGCAAGATCGTTGCTCGAGCAACAGGCCGCTACCCCGGGGAACACCGCCGCCGCGGCTGCTCTTGCCGAATTTTTGGACCGGCACGCAGATGCGGGACGCCGAGAGGCTTATTTGAAGTGGGCATCGGGTGAGACGGATGCCACGAAGCAGCGCCTTGCAGTGCGGCAAGCCGTTCTGATCGATTTCATGGAGAACAGAAAGAGCGATCTTACGGCTGATTTGCAACAATACCGGTCGCTTGGCGGGACGGATCTGGCGCTGAGGCCGCGGGAATCCAAAGGGAAGCCGTATTCGACAGTGGTGATTCCGGGGCCGTTGCCATCGTTCGCGCGCATGGCGGCACTCTCGCCCGACGTTAGTCCAGAGGACCTGCTTTCTGCCTTGGCGCGCAACATCGTTACAAACGGCTATGAGGCATCCGGTAACGAGCTGCTGCAGCAGACCGAGTATTTACGGCTCCTGCTTCGATACATCAGCCAAGCCCGCGAGCTTCAGGCGCTAACCAACCGGGAACACAAGATCTTCATTCCGACCTGCGATAGCGAGCAGACAGGGAACGTGCTCAAGATCTTGGGATACCGCATGCGCGGATCCTGCGGCGCCGACATTGTGCTTGAAACCGTGAATCCGACTCGCGCATTCCTGACGGTAGATTCTGCATTCCCTCTAACTCAGCTCGAGCGCGATCTGCGCGCTAATCATCCCTTCGAGCTCAACTACGCGCCCACAACGGTACCGGTCCTTTATACAGCCGATTACTGGTTAACTGCGCTCGGGCGAACAGGGCAGGCGGAATTTCTCGATGCGTTTGTTTCCGATCCTTCCCTTTGTCGACTCTACCTGGGCCTCTCTCATGTCTCGCATTCCACGGCTGAGGCTTTGCGTAAGCAGGTTCCACCCGCGAAGCTGAAATTGTATGCGAACGTGCTCGATTTTTACGGCGGCATGTTTCAGATTCGTAACGGAGCGGCCGTTGTGCCGGGGTCGCCTCAGGCATGGCGATCGCTGGTGGGAGCGTCGCCAACCAATCCGGGCCAGTTTTTCGAAAGACTGCTCATGACGGATGACGGGTGGCTGGCCAGCTATTTCGATGCGCTCTCGCGGCTAGAAAACGGACCCACGTCATCGTATCTGACCCAGCCCGACCGCATGAAGCGCTTTTATGAAGCCTTACGCGGAAAAATCACGAGTCCCGGACCTGCCCGGCCGGTGTTCCGTTCGAGCACCGATCTCATGCTTCTGACGACAGCGCTGCGGATGGACCCGAACGGCGAGCCTCATATACCGGGCAACATCGAAGTCTGGCGCACGCTCTTTATTAAGCATCCACATGGCAAGTATGACGGGAAGCTGACGCGTGCCGCGTCGAGCTGGCGAAACAGCGATGACCTTGTGGAGGCCCTGTTCTCACTGAGTCGCAAAACAGCGGACAACGAGCCGCTGAAAATCTTTCTGACGCTGAACGATATAGATCGCGGGCGCAATACGCGCATGTCGGCCGACTTGGCTGCGCAATTGATCAACGACTATCGCAACTTTGGAGCGCAGTATAGATTCTTCGCGGAAGCGCCTTTGTTAAGCGAGCCTGCAATGAATCGTTTCCTGGAGGTATGCAGTGACATTTCGGGGATACGCGATCCTCTTGCGAAGGCAGATGCGGCAGGAACGTTCCAGGCTCTGGTAGAGCTTTGGAGCATTCTTTCGCGACAGGAATTAATTGCACCGGATGCACAGGATGCAGCGCTTACGAAGATCGCTGCAGGCTTTCGCCACGTCAGGCAGGAGTCAGAGATTTTCGCAGCCGGGCGAGGCGGACTGGAAACGCTTCTTGCAACAGCGCAGCCGTCCGGCACGGGATCCCGTCAGGAGAAGCTGCTCGAGTTACTCGTGGGCAAGCTAAAGCCGGCGGCCGAGGGCGGTCCGGGCTCGCCTGCGGAAACTTTTCTGCGCATGTATGATGCACAGCGGCTGTTAACAATTGACGAGATCTTCCTAGTTGCCGACCGGCTCGGAAAGGGGAGCATCGATCCGCGCGCCGCAAGGAATATCAACGACCAAATTGGCCGTTTGGAGG
>JAFAQG010000566.1 GCA_019246575.1 Acidobacteriaceae bacterium | reverse complement strand
GTCGATTGCAGCACCTTTAATGCTGCTGCCGTTGCTCGTCGCAGAATCGCTGGGCATCAGGCGCTATGGTGTACTCTCGGGACTGACCGGGCTGGCGCAGACATTTGGCGCGATGGTGGGCCCGATTGTGGCCGGCCGTATCTTCGATCGAACCGGAAGTTATACAGTCGCTTTCGATTTGTGCATCGCCGTGATGTTGGTGGCTGCGGCTATTTCGTATTCGTGTCAGACATACCGCGCGGAACGCTCCCGCATGGCGGCAGCAGCGGCGGTGCCGGCGTCTGCCTAGCGGAGCTCCAGCAGGTCTTTTCGACCACGTCCTGGAGGCTCCTCAATTCAATGTCTCAGCATTGTGAAGTGTGCTAAACGGGGCCGAGCAGAAGGGAGAGCAGCGTATGACTCAAATGCGAGAAATCACCTCCGGACTCCGATTTCCCGAAGGCCCCGTAGCGATGAACGACGGCAGCGTGCTGGTGGTCGAAGTTGCCCGCGGCACACTCACCCGCGTGCGTCCCAATGGGGCCAAGGAGGTCGTCGCCGAAACCGGCGGCGGGCCGAACGGCGCGGCCATTGGCCCGGACGGCAAAGTCTACATCTGTAACAATGGCGGTTTGCGACTGACCCCGGATGGCACCCCTATTGAGGGCCTTCCCGACGGATATAGCGGCGGCTGTATTCAGCGCGTGGATCTCGCGACCGGTAAAGTGGAAGTTGTCTACACGGAATGCGATGGCCATCGTCTGCGCGGGCCAAATGATCTTGTCTTCGACGCTTCGGGCGGATTCTGGTTTACGGACTTCGGCAAAGTGCAGGAACGCCAAAAGGATCGCACGGCGATTTATTACGCCAAGCCCGACGGTTCCCTCATCAAAGAAATGATTTTTCCAATTGACGGACCAAACGGCGTTGGCCTGGCGCCCGGCGATACCCGGCTATACGCGGCGCAGACTTTCGAAGGACGGGTGTGGCAGTGGGATCTCCCCCGTCCTGGCGAAATTGCACGGGTTGCGGGCCAGGGTGGTGCGCTGCTGGCCGGGCCGGGTGGGGGAAAGCTGCTGGCCGGATTGCCCGGCTATCAGTTGCTGGATTCGATGGCGGTGGACAGCGCCGGAAATGTCTGTGTGGCAACATTGATAAACGGCGGCATTACAATTATTCCGCCTGACGGAGAGTCGGCGGAGTTCATTCCGACCGGCGATCCACTTACCACGAATATCTGCTTTGGCGGGCCGGACCTGCGAACGGCTTATATAACGCTGACGGGGAGTGGCAAGCTGGTAGCGATGGAGTGGCCGCGCCCCGGCTTAAAACTTCACTACACGTGCTGATGAATGAGGCTCGGGTGCCCCCGCCCCGACTGCAGAATTATTATACCCAGAGCCTGTTTTCACATGGCGGGGGCACCGTTCCAAGCCGCATGCAACGAGTTAAACAATGACAGGCTTTCCTATTCGTTTCGGCATCCAGACTCCTCAACAGCACGCTGCCTGGCCGGAGCTGCTAAAGCTTTGGCACGAGATCGACAGTCTGGATTACGACACCGCGTGGGGATTCGATCATCTCCTACCTATCTTTTCCGATCCGACGGGACAGTGTCTCGAAGGCTGGACCGCACTCGCCGCGCTGGCGCAGGCGACCCGGCGGGTACGGCTTGGTTTGATGGTAACCGGCAACACGTACCGTCATCCGGCGTTGCTGGCCAAGATGGCAACGACGGTGGATATCATAAGCGGAGGGCGGCTGATATTCGGGCTGGGAGCGGGCTGGTTCGAACTGGAGCATCGTGAGTATGGCATTCCGTTTCCCACCACAGGCGGACGGCTGCGGAGGCTGGATGAGGCGCTTGAGGTAATCCAACTGTTATGGACTCAGGAGCGCGCAAATTTCAGCGGCAGGTACTTCAAGCTGGAGAACGCGAGCTTCAATCCGAAGCCCGTGCAAAAACCGCATCCGACAATACTCATCGGCGCCGGTGGTGAGAATATCGCCCTGGGAATCGTCGCACGGCATGCGCAAATGTGGAACTCGTTCGGCACACCCGAGGTTTTCCGCAACAAGATCGCACGGCTGGAAGAACACTGCCAACGCTGTGGACGTGATCCGGCGACTATCGAGAAATCGGTACTGCTGGAGGGAATGATCAAACTCGACGATGCCCACCGCCAGATCGACGGGTACGCTGCAGCCGGCGTCACGCATATCATATTCTCGGTCACTCCGGCCGCCCGGACCTGGGTGCACGACTTCGCCGAAAGAATCATTCCGAATTACAGGGATTAGCCTGCAAGCGCTTCCGCGTACATCTGATGCCACTATCTCTCGGTACACTCGCAATCTGAGTTAACTGCCGAATAGCGGCCAAGTAGGGCTCGGCGGTCGATGGAGGAGGCACGGTCGAGCTCGCAGTTCTCGTGTTTACGTCACATTGGACTTCTGCACATCCATCTCTTCTCGATTCAACCCGAAAACCTCAGTTAGCCAATTTCCACGTTTTTTTGAAAAGGTCCCCCTTGATATCGTTGGACTTTTTAACACGTCGGTCGGCCGAACCCGGTCAATTGAGGTTTTCGGGTTCAAAAAGTATTGTTGTTTGTCATTAATTTATGCTATAGGTTGTTAACGTTGCCTTTTGGCTATGGGCCCTACGTTTGTCGAGACGGCGGAAGCGGTTTGCATGATGCGAGCGATGAAGGCCGACCGCCGCGTTCGACGCCGCCCCTCGTCACGTCTGATGCGTCAGATCGGCGAAGAGTGCACAGCGTGGCTAAC
>JAFAQG010000563.1 GCA_019246575.1 Acidobacteriaceae bacterium | reverse complement strand
TGCCAGCCTGTCGCGAATGTCGCAAAGCACAACCAGATTCAGGACGAACACGATTGCGCAAGGTAACCACACTGTAGCCTCGGCAGAAATGCCGTCACCCGTTATGTCAGGGATCTCCGCTGGGCAATTTTGAAATACAGTACAAACTAAATCATGGAAACGGGGTGACAAATGTTACAGCAACTAAAACCGCCACGAATTAACTCTCGTTTGCAGAGGCTTTTGAGGCCTGTTGCCACTCTGCGGAGCGGAGTGTTTTTAATCGCGATTGCAGCAGGCGCACAGGTAATCTACCAGACCCTTGAACCCCTCCGCGTGCCTACCACCGAAGAGCAACTAAAAAAACACGGAATCGGTATATCGCGAGATGAGCTGATTGCTGCTCTTAGTAATCCACAGGCAGATGTACGGGACCTGACATCTTGGCAACTCGCCTCGCAAAAAGATAAAGAGGCAATCCCTTTCATCAAGGCTGCCGCTTCTATCGAGCTCAACGGCACCGCTCGGATCAACATGTACGCAAGCTTGATCGCGCTTAACGACCAAGCGTCCGTTACTCTGCTCGAGAATACTTGCGCGGACGCCAAGGCAGCCTCGGGTCTTCGGGTTCATGCTGCGGAGGCCTTCCTCAATGTGAGTAAGAACAGAAAGTGCCTGTCCGAGGTGTTGTCCATCGCCCAGAGTGCTACAGAAGACACGGCGCGCGCAGCGGCCCTGGCACTTCTTCCTAACTATTTTCTGAAGGGCGGGGACGCACCTACGGACGAAGCGCTGGCCACGGTCTGTCATGGCTTGACAGACGAATCGCTCTTCGTTCGAATGCAGTCGACTTCTTCTCTGGAGCGTATCGGAACAAGTAAGCAAGCCGCGTTCCTCGAGACGGCGCTGTTCCAGGAGCAAGACGAGACATCGCGCAACGGAATGGAACGGGTGCTGAAGTCTCTGAGGAGCAGGTCAGCTCCCTGACCGTGGGGCCAAGAACCAAAGCAACTATTCTTCGGAACGCTCCTCTGCGGCGGGTTGGATTTCCGGATCAATCGGAACCGAAGCGTTCAGCCAGTTCCGCGCGGTGACGATGTAAGGTACGCCTCCAGCTTGCGGCAGATCTCAGTGGTCTTGCCGCCCGCATCGGCCTGCTGCAGCGCGGCAATAATCTGCTCTTCCGTGTGTGTCCTTTTGGCCATTCCTATCTCCTTGCTCGCGCCAAGCGCGAGCGCTGTAATGGCCTCACACGCGGCCTGCGGGCGAGCCTGCGGCAGCAAGGTAGCGGCGCGTCGCGACAATCACGCCAGCCTGTCGCGAATGTCGCAACGGCGGTCGTGATCGATACGCAGAGGGCGTTCGCTCTTCGCAAGCAAATTGCTGTTGTAATGACAGGGCGCATCCAGAAAAGAGTCCACGAAAGGAGACTGCATGATGAGGCTCGGAACAGTTTCACTCATGATGCTTCTGACCAGCGGGGTTGTGCACGCTGCGGTTATCGACTTCAATACTCTGCCGGGATCGAATTTTGATCGATTTACCATCTACACCGAGAACAACTTCACTGTGGTTGCGACGGGCGGCGGCTGGTTCAAAGACTTCTTCCGTGGCAACCCGGCGCCAGCCATTGAAGGCAGTTCTCCCCTTGTTAACACAATTGCGATCACGGACACAGGCAATTTTTCGTTTAGCTCTGTCGATTTTTTGAGTATTGGCACAGACTCCACTTATTCGATTCAAGGCCTATTGGGCGGCGCAGTGCAATTCACACAGGCTGGGACACAGGCCCAGGGCAACTCTGCCTTTACGACACTCGAAAGCACAAGCCCCGCAATCATTGACACGTTGACTATCGAGACCACTCCGGGCCGCCCCGCGGTTTTCGAAGTTGACAATATTGCGCTAAACTCACCCATCCCAGAGCCGAATACATTTGCATTGTTCGCAGTTGCAGGCGCGGTGGGATTTCAGTTACTAAGAAAGCGCCGCCACGCGCGCCAGGTGCCGATCGCGACATTCGCGACAACCTGGCGCGATTGTCGCGAAGGTTAACCCTCCGGTGATGCGAGCTGGACGGCCTCGCCGCACTCGCGGCAGGTGAACGCGAGCATTTGCGAAAAGCCCGGGAACAGATTGACCGCGCCGCAATGCGGGCACTTCGCGCTCGCCACGTCCAGCGTCAATTCCATTTCCGTGAGGGTCTGCTGCAGCTCGCGGGCAGCAACAGTGCGGATAATGGCTCGGCACTCGTTGCATACGATTTGCGCTTGATCGCCGATGATGATGCCGTTCAGACAGCCGCAGCAGTCCGCATCGCCAAAATCCGCATGCGGCAGCGTCGTTGCGATTACGTTGTCCATATCCGCCAGGATGCTTAAAAGCTGGCGACTGGAATCAGCTAGTTTTCCACCACTGACGAGTTAGCCGGTCCTCGTTAGCGGGTCCGGCCACTAGCCGCATGACCCCGTGCCCAACCAATAGCAGAAGAACATAGCTCGCGGATATCGCGAGCACAGGAGCCGCACCTTGTGCATAGCTGCCCCATTCAGGAAAACGTTGCATATACCAGTAGTCGCGTGCAGGGCCTATAACTGCCGCGGCGACGATGAGCACAGCCAAACCGCGCCCACCAAATCGGCGAGGGATACGCCATGTGATGAGGAAGACATACGCGCAGAGGACGATGTCAATCCACAACAGCAGGAGGAAATACGGCTCCCAAGTAATTTGCATGTGCCACCATCCCGTCCGTTCCCCCAGTTCGATGATCCCTAGGGCCAGAACACCTGCCGCTCCCGCGCCAGCCAGTGATCCAGCGATTCGTCTCGGTGTGGCTCGCGTGACAGACGCAACAGCAATCAGCATGAACAGGTAGAGGCTGCTAAACAGATAAAGTTGCCGAGTGGTCATGCATCCTGAACTTCGCTTCCTAGGCTGACAATATTTAACGCGACAATGCGACAGCCGCTCCATTTCTCAACACCGAGAAATCAGCTTCGCCTTTATAGCGCGGATCCCCTCCGGCAAGAACTGCCGCGCGAAAACCAGCCCCAAACAGTGGTTTAACTGCAACTGTACGAATCGTTACAATCGGATTTGCGACAATTGCGACAGCAATAGCGACAGCGTCGTTTTTGTCGCATTGAGGGCGTTCGAGGGCAGAAGCTCGGAGCGACAGTAGACAGCTGGCCCCGAGCTCTCCCGCGCGCACGGAATCCGCCAAGATTGCACTGACGGCGCGGGAGCCACCTACGCAGCTGTGCGACCCGTGCACCTGCGATTCTGACACGTTCGCAATGCGACGCGCGCGGCGGGCGGCAAAGAATCGAACAGCGCGAGCATCTGCTCCATCTGTCCCGTCAATTCCAAAGGGAGTTGCACCCACACGTCGCGGCCGTCGAACTCCACGTACAGCGTCGGATCGTCCGCCGGCCAATTCGGCCGCGGCAAGGCTCAGCGCACGCCAGAGAGCGGATGGTCTTCGAAAGAA
>JAFAQG010000555.1 GCA_019246575.1 Acidobacteriaceae bacterium | reverse complement strand
GGGCATACCGGAGCAATGATTCCGATGCTCAGCTCCAGCAAGGAACTGGGCGATATCGGGCGGTATCGCGAGCTGGGCGCGAGCGCTTATCTAACAAAGCCGATCAACCACGCCGAACTCGGGAGGGTTATCGCAGACGCGGTTGATTGCACGACCGAAGCAAGCCCGTTCCTTCGAGGCACAAAACGGGAACGAGCCGAAGCGGGTCCGGCCCTGAATCTTCGCGTTCTTCTGGTGGAAGATAATCCAGTGAACCGCAAACTCGCGGTGCGGTTGTTAGAAAAGCGCGGCAATACGGTGTTTACGGCGAGTAACGGGCGCGAAGGCCTCGAGAAGCTGGATGAGCTGGCGTGGGAAGTGGACGTGGTGTTAATGGATGTGCAGATGCCGGAGATGGATGGTTATCAGGCCGCGGCAGCCATCCGCAAGCGAGAGATCGAGAGAGGCGGCCACCTGCCCATCATCGCGATGACCGCATACGCGTTAGATCGCGATCGCGAGAAGTGTCTGGCTTCCGGTATGGACGCCTACGTACCGAAGCCGATTCAGACAGACAAGCTGTATAAGGCGATCGAGAGTACGGTCGGCGAGCTTGCCTGCCGTTGAGCAACGCGGCGTTTCACGAAGCGCCGGAGCAGCGCCGTAGGAAGTGCTATGGGCGGCGACTTTGTGTACGCGCGCGCGTAGTGTACCCGCACAGTTCACTTACGCATTGACGTAGTATCTCTAAATGCAACGGTTGTCAGTTGTGCGTGCTGCGATGGCATTGATGACCGTGTGCCTGGTGGCGCCGCATCTTGTGAATGCTCAGCAGGCGGGCGGGGCGGATGTCATCAATGCACGGGCTGCCGAGGACTTGTTGCTGCAGAAGTCGTATACGACGGAGCCGGGCGGTGTTCCCGAAGAGAAGCTGTGGCAAGTGCTGGTTCTCGCCGGAGTGCGCGATGCTGCGCCGGCCAAATGGTCGGGATCGGTGGAAGTTTCAAACGGCGAGCTGCACCGCATACAGGGGTACCGATTCGAATTGCCGGATCGCGTTTTACCCGGGGGCGGATGGGAGTTCACGACGCAGCGCAACGAGATTTATATGAGCTCGCCCATCGAAGGTCCCAAAGGCGTTAAGCCCAACATCAAGATCATTCCAAAAGGGCTGCTGATTCAGGGTTCGGGTTCCGATGCGACCAGGTTGGTGGTGC
Source organism: Acidobacteriaceae bacterium (assembly GCA_019246575.1). The sequence continues at coordinate 7,175 of JAFAQG010000555.1, read as the reverse complement.
GCACAGGCAAAGGTTCATGCAGCGTTGCGCCGATGGAGCTGAGGTTCGGGCCGGTGAATTCGTGCGCAGACGGAGCGGTGGAGATCCGCCGAATACCGCCCCAAACCGGTTTGTCGGGGACGGAGCTGCGCGCGCACGACTTCCCCGATATGGCAAGTGATGGCGATACCGTGTGGGCCGTGTGGTCGAGTTATCACGACCGTGAAGAGGAGCTGAACCTGCGGCGCTATGAGCAAGGGAAGTGGACGCGACTGATCCCGGTGCCGCGCGCGGCAGCCGATTTGTGGCGTCCGCATGTTGCTGTCGATGAGACGCACCGGCCGTGGCTCATATGGCAGCAACAGACGGATGGTAACTGGGACCTGTACGCCATGCCTTGGAACGACAACGCGTGGGGGGACATGGTGCGGCTCACAAGCGATGCGCTGCCAGACATTGAACCGGCGATCTCGCGGGCGCCGGATGGAACCATCTATGTGGTCTGGCAGTCGCTTGCGGATCGTTATTCGCACATTCGCCTGAAGTATCTTCGCAACGGCCGCTGGTCGGAGACAGTGCAGGTGACGAACGGCGAAGCGGACGATTGGATGCCCGCCGTGGCAGCGGGCGCGGACGGCCGAGTGTGGATTGCATGGGACCGATACAACGAGAGCTTCGATGTGTATGCGCGGAGTTATACGCGGGAAGCGGGACTAGGCCCCGAGATCGCGATTGCGGCAACGGCGCGATACGAAGTGAATGCAACGGTAACGGTCGATCGCGAAGACCGGCCATGGATTGCGTGGGAAGAAGGCGGCGAGAACTGGGGGAAGGACCTGGGCGCAATGGCGCCTCGTCCGATCGGGACTCCGCTCGGGGGCCCGCGGGTGGTTCGCATGGCGTGTTTGGACGGGGGCGTATGGAAGCAGCCGGCGGGTTTGCCGGATTCCGATTCGCTCGCGACCGGCAACACAAGCGATAGCGATCCGCTGTTGTTTACGGACCCTAACGGCATGGTCTGGATGGCGTGGAAGCGCCGCTACAGCCATATGACGATGCCGAACGCGACGGGGCCGAGCGTTTCTTATCGCAACAGTGTGCATTGGGAGACGTACGTGGCGCGGCTCGAGGGCGATCGCTGGACGGATGCGATTCCGCTTGCCTCGAGTTGGACACGAAAGAGCACCCGGATGGGCATGGCCGCGACGCGTCACCGGTTGTGGCTCTTCTGGCCGAGCGAAAGCCGCGAGTGGGCGTTTTCGAGCCGCCCGCATTTGAGCCGGGTGATCGCGGGTTCGATTGTTTTGCCGCAGCCGGGTGCGCGGGCCGTGCTGCATCGGCGGCAGCCGCCGCAGGCTGGTGAAAGGAGTAACGAGCGCGCGCAAGTCGAGACGGTCCGACGCCATCGGGTTCAACTCGATGGGGCGAGCCTGCGGATCGTGCGCGGCGACTTACACCGGCATACGGAGCTGTCGCAGGACGTCGGCGGCCTGGATGACGGGTCGTTACCCGAGTTTTATCGCTACATGATCGACGCGGCTGCCATGGACTTCGGCGCGTCCACGGACCATCAGGGCGGCGGTACCGATTACTGGAATTTCATGACGCAGAAGATGGCGGACATGTATTTGTTCCCGCAGAGATTTGTAACTCTGTACGCGTACGAGCGGAACATGGGCAATCCGTTCGGCCATCGCAACATTCTGCACATAACGCGCAACTACTCGATTGTCCCGTTCTTTCAGCGCATCGATGCGCGCTTCATGCTGCCGGACACGCCTGATGGCGAGCTGCTCACGTTCAACAGTATGAGCTTCGGCGGCGCGGTGCGCAACGACACCAAGCTTCTGTACGAGGAACTGCGGAAAGATCGCGGCATTGCGATCCCGCACACCTCCGCGACAGACAGCATGGGAACGGACTGGGCCGATAACGATCCGAAGATTGACAAGCTGGTTGAGATCTATCAGGGCGCGCGGCAAAACTATGAAGCGAAGAACGCGCCGCGCGGGATTAGGGATGGAGAGGAGGCCAAAGCTCTCGGTGGCTTCCAGGACGCGGGGCTAGTTTGGAACGCGTGGAAGAAAGGATACCGCATTGGGACCATTGCGAGCTCGGATCATTATTCGACGCATATCTCGTATGCGATGGTGTACACGCCGGCGATGACGCGGCAGGCCATCTTCGACGCGATCGGAAAGCGGCATACTTACGGGGCGACGGATAACATCGTGCTGGAGTTCCGGCTGGGAGAGCACTTCATGGGCGACGATTTCGCAGCAACAAGCCCACAGCCGATACGAGTCAGAGCAGTGGGGACGGGGCCGATAGCAGCGGTTCGAATTATTCGCGACGGGCGCTACATTTATGAGGCGCAGCCGGGCAAGCAGGACATCGACTTCGATTACCGCGATACGGACGCGACGAGCGGTGAGCACTGGTACTACGCGAGGGTAGAGCAGGGAAATGGAGAACTGGCGTGGTCGAGCCCGATCTGGGTTAAGTACCCCTGAAGAATGGGGATTAGATAACGCCGACAGAACGGCCCCGCGACCGATCCAGCTTAACCCGCAATCCGTAAAGACAACAGGTGTTTCAAGGGCGCGGGGGGGATCAGAGTAGGAGAAAGGGGCAATGATGAAACGCTTGCACTTGTTACTCGTTAGAGCTGCCGTGTTCGTGCTGCTTGCGGGCGGGCTCGCCGTTGCGCAGTCCATTATTTCGGGCGATATAGCGGGAAGTATCAAGGACCCGACCGGAGCGGTGCTGCCGAATGCCGCCGTCACGTTGAAAAACGTGAACACCGGCGTGACGCTCAACACGACATCGAACGGCGACGGTCAGTACCGGTTTGCGCTGGTTCCACCGGGGACATACACGATCGATGTGGCCGCTCCGGGCTTTCAGACGGCCGAGAGGACAGGCGTGGTGGTGGTTGCCGGTCAGCCGGTCAGTGCGGATATTCAGTTAGCGGTGGCCTCGGCGTCGATGACGGTAGAGGTGACGGAGCAAGCGACGGTACTGCAGGCCGAAAACGCCGATACTGCAACGGTCTTCAACTCGCAACAGGTCCTGAACATGCCGAATCCGGGCAGCGATATGACGTTTATCGCGCAAACTGCGCCGGGAGTAACGATGAACACACAATCGGGGTATGGGAACTTCTCGTCGCAGGGCATGCCCGGAACATCGAACCTCTTCATGGTGAACGGCCAGAATTTTAACGATCCGTTTCTGAATCTGAACAATAGCGGCGCTTCGAATCTGCTGCTCGGATCGAACGATATCGCTGAAGCGAGCGTCGTCACGAACGCTTACTCCGCGCAATACGGACAATTCGCGGGTGCGCAGATGAGTCTATCAACGAAGTACGGCACGAATGCGTTTCATGGGAATGGAATCTACATGTGGAATGGCCGGGCGCTGAACGCGAACGATTTTTTTAGCAATCAGGCCGGAACGCCGCGGCCGTTTTTGAACTTCAATCAATGGCAGACCTCGGCGCAGGGTCCCATTTGGAAGAATCACACGTTCTTCGACGTGGATTACGAAGGGGCGCGAGTGGTGCTGCCGACAGCCAGTACGCTGGTGAAGATTCCGAGCCCGCAGTTTCAGGCGGCAACGCTCGCGAACCTGCAGAATACAGCTAACGCGGGGCAGATCCCGTTCTATCAGCAGGTTTTCTCGATTGAAAATGGCGCGCCGGGCGCAAAATCGGCGACTCCTCTTGCGGGCGGCGGGTGCGGCAGCTTCACCGTGCTGGGACCGGGTGTTCCCTGCGTACTGACGTTTCGAACGACACCGCCGAATTCCGAGCGCGAGTACTTATGGAGCGCGCGCGTGGACCACAATTTCAGCGAGAAGGATCGCGGTTATATCCGGGTATATCGGGACAACGGCTTTCAGCCCACGTACACCGACTATTTCACGCCGGTGTTCAATGACGTCAGCAAGCAGCCGCAGATGTCGGGTCAGGTTACCGAAAACCACGTATTCGGCCCGAATTCGGTAAATCAGTTCAACGGGTCGGCGTTTTATTACTCGGCCACGTTTGCCTCGCCGAATCTGGGGTCGGCGCTGCAATTGCTGCCGGTGGTATTCGATCCGCAAGGCGCGTTTTTCCAGCGGGTCGGCGGCGAAAATTTCGATTTTCCTCAGGGCCGCCGAGTTTTCCAGTATCAGATCATCGACGATTTCACGAAGACAGCCGGCAAGCATACCGTCCGGCTGGGATTCAGCTGGCTGCACGACACCGTAACGGATCTCGGATTCGGGCTTGGCACGGTTGCTCGCCTGCGCCCCTACAACCTGGCCGAGTTTTATGCCGGCGGAGGACCGAATTCCTACATCACGCAAAATTTCCCGACATCGAGCGAGCAGCCGTTCGCGTTCAACACGACCGCGGGCTACATCTCGGACGATTGGAAGGTTTCCGACCGGCTGACGGTGTCGTTGAATCTACGGCTCGAGAACTATTCGAACCCTACATGTGCGACCAACTGCTTTTCGCATTTGAATGAGACATTCGTGGGCCAGCCGGCTTCGGCGACCATTCCCTATAACCGGACGATTCTGGCGAACCAGCGCAACGCATTCCGGGATACGCCGATGATTGTTTGGGAGCCCCGGTTGGGAATCGCATGGAGGCCGGGAAACAGCGACAAGACTGTGATCCGGGCGGGTGCGGGGATTTTCGCCGACGAGATTGCGGGCGTGATTGCGGACGACATCGCGCTCAATACGCCCGGCGTGAATGCATTTACGCGAATTCATGGCAGCGAGTTTCCTGGCGGCACCGCGAAGTTGGCGCCGAATGTACCGGGGAGTTTCTCGGCGGGTGTGCAGCAGGCCAATGCCGCGCTGCGGTCTCAGTTTGCATCCGGGGGAACGCTGCAATCGCTCCAGGCCGCAGTGCCAGGCTTCACGCCGCCAGGGTTCATCAATAGCCCCGATGTTTTCAAAGCGCCGACCTATTATAAGTGGAACTTCGAGGTTCAGCAGGCGCTCGGGTGGAAGACGCTGCTGAGCCTAAACTACTCGGGGATGCACGGGGCGTTCATTCCGGTGGACGATAACGGGTTTAATGCCTATTGCACCGGCTGCGCGTTTCGAGGCATTCCGGCGAGCGCGCCCGATCCGCGCTTCGGCCAAATCGACCAATGGCTGAGCGCGGGCGTTGCAAGCTACAACGGCTTGATTGCGAGCGTGCAGCGCCGGTTGTCTTCGGCCCTGACCTGGAATTTGAATTACACCTGGAGCCACTCGCTGGACGATGTTTCGAACGAGGGGCGTTCGCCGTATGCTTACGGACCGCCGTTGACGACCAACGAGAGCCTCCGTTTCCCGCAGGATCCGCACAACATCAAGGGCAATTACGGGAGCTCCGATTACGACATCCGGCATTACATCAGCATGGGCTTCGTGGTTTCAGACTTGTTCCGTAATGCGGGGTTCAAGCACGGCCCGGCGCGCATCTTCGGCGGATGGACCCTCGCCGGCAACGTTTTTTACCGCACCGGCATTCCGTTTACGGTGATCGATACGGGTGCGACCGGTCTGTTGAACAACTATGGCGCGAGTGTGTTCGCCACTCCGGTCACGCCCGTGATACCGGGCTGCGGCCAAGCCAATGTGCAGGGCCAGACACCTTGCCTGACCACGTCGCAATTCGCGCCCAGCGGCGCCAGTTTTGGCAATCAGGGGCGGAACAGCTACCTCGGGCCGCGATTCTTCGATGTCGATGTCGCACTGACAAAGGATCTCGCGATCACGGAACGGGTCAACTTCTCGTTCGGCGCACAGGCATTCAATCTTCTGAACCATCCGAATTTCGATCAGCCTCAGGCGGATCTTGCGAACCCGACGTTCGGTTCCATTACCGGATTGAACGCCACGCCGACCAGCATTCTGGGGGCGTTTGTGGGCGGGAACAATTCGCCGAGATTTATAGAGATTAAGGGGATGTTCCGGTTCTGAAACGGCGCGAGCGCCGGTAGGCTTGATCGGAATCGGGCGACGGCGTAGGTCTGCTGCGGCACCAGGACGGGGCGGGGTGAAACGGCCCGCCTCCGTTACCAACTACGGAATACTACCGTATAGGTCCTCCCGAAAGTCATAGCACGTTCTTTGAACCGCATGTAGGATCACCAACTTACAGGCTGGCAAAGGAATTGCCCTATGCCGTGGTTGCGGCGGGAATAACCGTAGGTTTGGGTATAAGGATATTGTGCGATTTGGCAGTTTTATGGGAGGAAGCTTGTTTAAACTCTTCGGAACGTTGAAGATATTGATGCTTTGTTTCGGGCTCGCGGCCCTGTTAACGGCGCAGACAGAGACCGGGCAGATTGCGGGGACGGTGACGGATCCGACGGGGGCTGCGGTTCCGAACGCGCCCGTTACCGTAAAGTCAATTACGACAGGGGCCATCCGCACCACGACGACGAGCGGCGCGGGCGACTATACAGTCACCAATCTGCTGCCCGGAACCTACGAAATCACGATTTCGGTCGCCGGGTTCGAGACCGTTAAGCAGAACGTCGAAGTAGTTGTCGGGACGAAGACAGGCGTCGATTTTCAATTAAAGGTCGGTAGCGCAAGTACGGTGGTTCAAGTAAGTGAAACCGCCGCTCGCGTGAATACCGAAACGCAGTCGCTTGCTCAGACGATATCGGGTCGGGAGCTCGCGGCATTGCCGACGATCAGCCGAAACCCTTATGACTTGGTGAAAACCGTCGGTAACGTATCGGACGCAGAACCGACAGGGCGAGGCGTCGGGGTCGCTATTAACGGTTTGCGGTCGAGTTCGACGAACATTCTGCTCGACGGAGTCGCGAATAATAACGAGTTCGATACCACGGTTGCGATCACTGTTCCGCAAGATTCGATGAGCGAATTCACCGTGGTGACGAGCGATTTCACGGCCGAGTACGGCCGGGCGGCAGGCGGGATTGTCAACGTGGCGACCAAGCAAGGCACGAACGACTTGCACGGAAGTGCGTACGAGTTTAACCGAGTGTCGGCACTGGCTGCGAACAGCTTCAACAACAATGCGTTCGATATCAGTAAGCCGGTTTTCACTCGAAATCAGTTTGGCTTCTCGCTTGGCGGGCCTATTAAGAAGGACAAGCTCTTCTTCTTAGATAATGCGGAATGGCTGCGCGTGCGCAGCGTGGGGCCGCAACTGGCGGTAGTTGCGA
>JAFAQG010000553.1 GCA_019246575.1 Acidobacteriaceae bacterium | reverse complement strand
TCTGGTTCGCTAACTTACGCCAACGGGCCTCATAGCCTGGCTTTCACCGGCGGCGGAAACATGGGCCAGACAGCGTATCAGAATCTCGCGACACCTGTTCAAAATAACGGCAGCATTTACGATGTGATCTACACCTACGCCAAGGGTCCTTGGATCGTCCAACCTTATTTCCAGTACAGCGATGTGCCAACTAATCCGAAAATCGGCATCGCGAAAGGTGCATCTACGCGCGGAGGAGCTATACTTCTGAGTCGTACTTTCCCGCACGGATTCTCGCTCGCAGGCCGCTGGGAATACATCGCGAGTACGGGTAACGCGAAGAACCAGGCTCTCAATCTGCTGTTTGGGCCCGGCAGCTCGGGGGATTCGGTGACTGTAACGCCGACCTTTCAATATGGCGGGTTTTTCTTTCGCGGAGATCTGTCGTGGGTGCACGCGAGCAGTATCACACCCGGCGATGCGTTCGGCCGGAGAGGTACAAATACGAACCAGCCCCGAGCTATGGCTGAAATCGGATTTATTTTTGGAAACAATATAGCCGAGAAAAAACCGTAGAGTCCGAGAGCGTTTTCTTTCGGCTAACACTGCGCGATTCTGTAAAGGAGGGCGCGCGAACACGGCAAAGCTTCGCTCATTCGTAAGGATTGTGGCAGCTCTCGCGGGAGTCGCCGGCGTGACGTGTGTCGATTTTCGTGTGGCGCACGTCAATGCCGCCACTGCTGCTCTCACGTATCTCCTGATTATTCTGGGCATCGCAACCTGGTTCGGTCTGCGGGAATCGATCACCGCTTCCGTTGCCAGTATGCTCGCGTACAATTTCTTCTTCCTTCCGCCGATCGGCACTTTTACCATTGCCGATCCACAGAACTGGGTGGCGCTCTCGGTCTTTCTCCTCACCGCCATCACAGCCAGTCAACTCTCGTCGAATGCGCGTCGAAAGGCGGAAGAGGCCAGATCGCGGCAAGACGATTTGCAGCGGCTCTATGAGTTTAGCCGCGCCCTGATGCTTGGCGACAACGAACGGAGCCTCGCGGCGCAGGCGGTACGCCAATTTGCGTTTCTGTTCGGTACCGAAGAAGTGTGCGTGTACGACGCTGCTGCCGATTCAGTTTCAAAGATTGCAGACCGCGCATCGGTTCTAACGGAGGCCGACCTGCGCCGGGTCGCCTCGCAAGGACACGTCTGGCGTAACCCTGACGCCTCTGCTGTCATCCTTCCGATTGCACTTGGCGGAGCTCCGCTCGGAAGTTTCGGAGTGATGCCGGCGGACCATATTTCTGAGCTCGTTCTGCATGCCGTCGCACAGCTGATTGCCATTGCGTTCGAGCGCGCCCGCGCCCAGCAGACCGCCACCCGAATGGAAGCTGAACGGCAAAACGAACAACTCAAATCGACGCTGCTCGATGCCCTCGCTCATGAATTCAAGACACCCCTGACCTCGATGAAGGCAGCGACAAGTACCATGCTGGCCCGCCGCAAACTTGACGCGACAGATCACGAGCTGGCAACCGTTCTCGATGAAGAGACCGATCGCATGACGAACCTTGTTGGTGATGCGATCGAATTGGCACGCATCGGAAGCGAGCCGGTTGCGCTTCATCGAACCGATTTCTCGCCGGCCCAGCTCATTTCGAATGCGATAGCCGGGCTGCGGCCTATGTTTCAAGGCCGCGACCTGAACGTGAGCGTGCCTGAAGACCTTCCGTCCGTCAATGTAGATCGCAAACTCGTCGAGCTTGCACTGCGGCAATTACTCACGAACGCAATCAAGTACTCTCCCCCTAATTCGCCTATCTCCGTTACCGCGAATAAAGAACAGAATTCCGTGGTTCTGCAGATTGCTAGTTCCGGCCCGGGTATACCGGTCTCGGAGCAGCAATGGCTCTTTGAGAAGTTCTACCGGGGCCGCGATGCTCGAAGAAGCATTCCAGGCACGGGAATGGGGCTCAGCATTACGCGCGATATCGTAACTGCGCACGGCGGTAGGATTTGGGTTGAGAGCGAGCTTGGGCACGGAGCGCAATTCTGCTTCACGCTCCCCGTCGTGCCCGCAGGCTCGACAGTAAAGCCCAAGGTCGCGCAAACGGTCGCATGACAGGCAAGATCCTGGTAGTCGACGACGAGCCTCAAATCCGCCGTGTGATGCGAACGGCACTGAGCGCGGAAGGTTACATCCCTTTCGACGCC
>JAFAQG010000495.1 GCA_019246575.1 Acidobacteriaceae bacterium | reverse complement strand
AGGCATACCTTGCAGGCCTCGCGCCTTCGGGCCGGCCAGTTGCCAACCTTCTTTTCCTGGGGCCCACCGGCTCCGGCAAAACACGAATCGTGGAGGCTACAGCGGAGCATTTGCTCAATGACCCGCGCGCCGTCATAAAGATTGACTGTGCGGAGTTCCAGCACAGCCATGACATTGCCAAATTGATTGGCTCGCCTCCTGGATATCTGGGACATCGCGAGACGCAGGCATTGCTGTCGCAGGAAGCGCTGAATCGATATCACACCGATACTGTAAAGCTGAGTCTGGTCCTGTTCGATGAGATCGAAAAGGCTTCCGACGCGCTGTGGAACCTGCTGCTCGGGATTCTGGATAAAGGCGTCCTCACGCTGGGTGACAATCGCAGAGTCGATTTCACGGCGAGCATGATCTTTATGACCAGCAATCTTGGAGCGGCCGAAATGAATTCCCTGGTCTCGCCGCGTTTGGGTTTCCACGTTGCAAGCGAAGGTGACGCGTCCGGTCACGCGAAGGAGAGCGATCGCATTCGCCGCACAGGCGTGGCCGCCGCACGGAGGAAGTTCACTCCGGAATTCATCAACCGTCTGGACAAGATGGTGGTGTTCAAATCACTAGGCGTCGAGGACTTGCGCAGAATCGTCGATATTGAACTCGAGTTGGTGCAGGCGCGAGTCAAGGACGCGACCGCCGACAAACCATTCGCGTTGGATGTGACGGAGAGCGCGAAACGATTTTTGTTGACGCAAGGTACCGATTTGAACTACGGGGCGCGCCCGCTGAAACGGGCCATCGAGCGCCTGATCATCCAACCGCTGTCCAATCTGATCGCCTCCGATCAGATTGTGTGCGGAGACCGGTTGTCTGTTGGTCATAGCCAGGGGGCATCCGATCTGAGCTTCTTCCGTGAAACCACGACGCCGGAGGCCTGGAGCCTCGCCGCGGCATAACAGCGGAGAGTGGGGCCGGCGTCAAAGCGTCACGCTCTGCAATGCGCTCATAAGAATCGAAAAGGATGCCGCGCTTAGTACAGCGGCGGGACGCGAACAGGCCGTCCGGGAGCGTGTATTGCGATCCTCGACGCTCCCGTTTTCGCAGCGCCGGCGACTTTACTACATGACTTGCTCCGATCCGGAGCATTGATCATCGAACGCTACTCAACCTCTTAAATCTTTGCCTCACTCACACCGATAACCCCAGTCGATCCTGCCAGAGTCGCAAAGCAAAACCCGCACCTCCATTGCATAAACGATGCGCGAGACCCCGGCTGCCTCCGGGCCGTGCCTCGTTTCCAGCCTTACGTCTGCGGGTTACCTACGCTCTCGGCCCGGTAGCAGCGTCGCGACCTGGCTGTGCAGCCCATTGTTGGCGCACCTCTCAAAACGGCGCGCCTTCTTCGCGAGCATCACGCGAAAGCGCTTTAAGGCGCATCGTGCTGGCAGGTGCTGCTGACACTCTCCGATGACTTCGGCAGCTGATGTCGTCGCCTGCCGAAATGCTCGGCGAACGCCATTGGGCGCTATTGCCAACGCATTGATTTCACATGGGAAACAAGTGGCGCCTAGGCTGCCTTTTCGTAAACCGAGCGGATATGTTTTCCACCGAGTCCGCATCGGAGAGATCCAATGAAACACTCAAAACGCTTTGCTCCCTACGTGATACCGATCTTTTACTTTGCCTGTGTTGTCTCACTGGCCATGCCGTGTGCTGCCCAGGAAGCCGACGTACCCGCTAACGGGCGCGGCAGTGGCTCGGTATTTGCGCCCTCGGGCTGGGTAGAGCTGATTGCTCCTTTGCAACAGCGGGTCGATCTGAAACTCTATGGGTTTTACATCGGCGAAGTGAAGGCGCCGTCTACGCAGGTGGACGCCACCATCCGCCTGACGAAATTTCTTTCGATCACACCCAGCTATCTGTTTTACTCGATCCCCGCGAGCGGTCTCAACGAAGTTGCGAACGTCTCGCGGCCCTTTACTCGCAGCGCCAACGAGCATCAGTTTCGGATCGACGCCACTGTCGCTT
>JAFAQG010000214.1 GCA_019246575.1 Acidobacteriaceae bacterium | reverse complement strand
TGGGACTGTGCAGCAATTCATCAACAGCGCCAGTCATTACCTGGTTACTCGCGGAACGAGCGGCGCCGATGCGATCCATCAGTCATACGGACTCGCGGGCAGCCTGATGACACAGCAGGCAACCATGCTGGCTGCCATGGACTGCTTTCGCCTGCTCGGATGGGTGGTGATTCTGGGCTTGCCCCTCGCTTTTCTAATTCGACGTTTTCAGATTGGCAGCGCCAGCGGCGCGGCCCATTGAGCGAGACTCGTCAGATACACATCAGAAGAGGATACGAGGGCAACATGAACCAATCGAATGACCGTGTAGCCATTTTCCAACGGCGCATGCAGGTGACGCGCGAGGAATTCCCTGCGCCCATCGGTAAGCTTCTCGGTCTCACGCTGATGACGCAAGAGCGGGGGCGGGCGACGATCGAGCGCGCGGTACGCAACCCTATGGGCATGCTTCACGGTGGAGTGCTATGCGATATTGCAGACGCCGCAATGGGCGCCGCCTACCACACCACGCTCGCTGAGGGAGAAACCTTTACCAGCCTGGGGTTGAAGATCAATTTTCTACGGCCAGTTCGGGAGGCGAACCTTCGCGCTGAGGCAAGGGTGGTTCGCGTTGGCAAGGTCGTTGGCTTCGTCGAATGCAACATCCTTGACGAACAGGAGGGATTGGTCGCGTGTGCTTCCAGCACCTGCATGACGTTGCGGGGCCAGCACGCCCGAGGCCGCGAGGTAACCTCAGGGGTAGCCTCAAATGAATCTCGATAATCATCCCACGGTTATTGAAATCCGCCGTCGCAATGCCGGCGAAACCACGGTGCGCGAACCTGCGCTGCTGGACGCCGACTTGCTCAAGAGGCTTTGCCTTGAGGCCGGGGCTGACGACGTCGGCTTGGTCGAAATCGACCGACCAGAGTTGGTCCAGGAACGGGTCAATATCGAGGCAATCTTCCCGCACGCGAAAACCCTGGTGAGTTTTGTCTGCAGGATGAATCGCGACCCGATTCGTAGTCCGGCGCGCTCGATAGCCAATCTCGAGTTTCATCAGACGACCGACCGGGTCAACGAAGTGGCGCAGCGGATCGTCGCCGCATTGCGTGAGCGCGGTTTCCGAGCGATCAATCCTGCCGCTGGCTTCCCGATGGAGATGGATCGCTTCCCTGACCGAATATGGGTGGTCTCGGAAAAGACCGTCGCTGTGGCAGCTGGGCTGGGCCATATGGGCATTCATCGCAACGTCATTCACCCCATCTTCGGCAATTTCATTCTGCTGGGCGTCGTAATGACCGACGCGGAGGTCACGCAGCACGCAAGGCCGATCGATTACAACCCCTGCCTGGAGTGCAAGCTCTGCGTCGCCGCGTGTCCGGTCGGAGCCATCGGCGACGACGGGCATTTCAACTTCTCCGCCTGTTTCACGCACAACTATCGAGAGTTTATGGGCGGGTTCATCGACTGGGTGGACACAATCGCAGGAAGCGATGGAGCGGCCGCGTATCGGCGCAAGGTGCCCGATGCCGAAACGGCCTCTATATGGCAAACCCTTTCTTTTGGTGCGAACTACAAAGCCGCCTACTGCATGGCAGTGTGCCCGGCCGGCGAGGAAGTGATCAGTCCATTCCTGGCGGACCGCAAGAACTACCTGCGCGAGGTGGTGAAACCGCTCCAGACGAAGGTCGAACCAGTCTATGTAGTGCCCGGCTCAGACGCGGAAGCCCACGTGCGACGCCGATTCCCTCATAAGAAGCCCAGGCTGGTCTCCAACGGGATCAGACCGACTTCCATAAAGGCCCTGTTCACGCGGCTACCCATAGTCTTCCAGCGGGAAGCGTCTTCGGGGTTGGATGCGACGTACCTTTTCACGTTCACTGGAGAAGAGAATTGTGCGTTCACGGTTGAGATTCGCAACAAGACCCTTGTTGTTCATTCAGGTCAGATTGGAACCCCTGATTTACACGTCACCGCCGACAGCCGCACCTGGCTTAAGTTCGTCAACAAAGAGCGCGGCATTCTGTGGGCGCTCCTCACGAGGAAAATCCGGCTTAATGGTTCGGCGCGCC
>JAFAQG010000143.1 GCA_019246575.1 Acidobacteriaceae bacterium | reverse complement strand
TTCTTTCGATTTAGCGTTTGGCTAATCGTTATCAGGCGGATCAGGTGCCCTAGTATCGTTGAGAAAGAAATTCGCATCCAGCGGAGCCATGATCGTGCGGAAGAGACGGGGCTCTCGGTGGAACCTAAAAAAGCCTCCCAAGTCTCCGGTCGCACGTGCGTCGGCAAATCCAAGCGAGCCCTCCCCGAGATCGAAAACACCCTGGATGAACTTCAGAATGCTACCGAAGTCGTGGCGCTCCACGTTGTCGATGTGGTGGCTAGGCGTGAAAGCAGAGACAACGATCAGCGGTACGCGAAAACCATACTGGTAGTCGCCTTGCTCGCCATCCAGGATGGGCGGGGTTTCGTGGTCGTACCAGCCACCCCAATCGTCCCAGGTAATCAGGATCGCAGTGTCGGACCAATAGCCTTGTCCATCCTCACAGGTTGTATCGTTCCCGATGGCGTTGACAATGGAGGCCACCCAGGACGGCCCGCCAACCGTATTCGGATTTCCCGGGTGATCGGAATTTTGTCCAATCGGAATTACCCAGCTCACCTGAGCAAGGTTACAGGCGCTGATGTCCTTTAAGACATTTGCCGGTTTGAGATCGACATTGTCCACCCAATCCGGGCCCGTGCACTTACCGCCCCTGGGCGCATCGGGTTGGCAGATGTGCGCGATTGCATCGGGCGCCGTCCAGATGGAACCTGCGCTGGGCGCGTAATATTTCCAACTGACGCCGGAGCCATCGAGCAGATCTGCCATGGTTTGATGTTCAAAACACGGATAGATCGTCTGGTTCTCCCCGCTGGGCGTGATCAACCGGACAAATGTCCCGGCCACAGCGATGCATCCTGCCGGTCCCGGTGTTCCAGCCATGTTCTCTGCGGCGAAGATGCCAGCGGCATCATCGGCGGCATTGGGCGCCGAAGTCCCGCCAAAAACGAATTGGTGCGCGGGAAAGCTGGGTCCCTGATTGGTTTGGAACATGTAGTTGGCCCAGCCGTACTGCGTCGCCAGTTCGAGGTACGGATCCAGAATGCCAGTCGAATTGTCTACGAACTTGAATTGCGGAGTGGTTGGACAGGTGCCGGAGCAGGGAATATCGCCGGCGCCATCCATCTGGCCGCCGTGATACATGCTGAGGAACGCAGCATGTGCGTGGCTAAGGTCATAGGTATTTCCCAGCGGGACCGGCTCTGGATCAGTTACTCCGGTGGGCGAATTTTTATCAAGCCACCCCGTCGTGGAAATGTTGTACTGGCGCGCCGTCGGAGTAGTGCTGCATGAATGACTGTGACCAAAAGGAGGGTGGCATAGACCCTGAAAAAGATTGTCAGGTGTGCGGTTCTCCTGAAAGATGACCACCACGTGCTTAAAGGGAGTTGGGAACCGGATATTGCGCGAATCCCGGGCGTGGCCGGGCACTGCTCCAAAGCAGGCTAGCACGAGGAAAAGAGATAAACTCCGAGGGAAGCGTTTCATTTTTTTCCTCCTCCGTATGGTTATTGCTCCATCACATAGATAAGCAAGAACTTGTTGAAATCGTCTGCCAAGCCGATATTTCCAGGATCGGGGCGCGATGTTGGTCCCCCTTGGGTTTCTGCGGCGCCACGGGTTCGCTCGCAACGGCTGCCGAGGGGCGAGAGCCATGGATTAGTTGCCCTTGCGGCACTGAAACCTGGCCCGCGAAGCGCCTACTCGCGATCATCGCGCGGTTCCCCATCCGGACCGATCTCAATTCCCAAGCCCATCACAATTCTATTTGAATGATGGATCTGCTCGGCATGTGATCTCGTCAACGTGCACGCTAATGTCGAACGCAAGTAGCCGTCAACCCGCTTCGATTTCGGCTCACGGAGGCCGAAACCGGCACACAGGATAATCGGACGCCTAATCGAACGTTGAGCCGCAAGTGTTGCTCCCTGCGCCGCGCGTACAACCTCTCGTCCTTCTAAAATTCCGTCGTGACCGTGAAAAGCACAGATCGACCCGCTAATGGGACCACGTGATTGTTGTCGATCCCGTCATAGCCGTACGCATTGTTGAGATTCTTGATATTGGCTTGCAATGTCACGGAATCGGTCAGTCTAAACCTGGCCATTAGCTCCGCCGTCCAATAGCCCGGCACGATCTGCAGAAAGCCTGCGGGGTCGGGTCCGCTTTGGACTGTGCGGTTGCCGACGTATTGGATGCCGCCGCCAACAGTAAAATCCTCCGTCAGATCGTAGGTGGTCCAGAGTTTCGCAGCATGCTTGGGTGCATTCTGCAGCCGATATCCGAGATCGCCCTGCGGTGAAGCTATAATACCCGTTTGAAGATAAGTATAACCGCCGAAGACGTGCCAATGATCAAGCGGATCGCCTGCAAAGACCAGCTCCAGCCCGTCCACTTGCGCCGTCCCCGCCAGAATGAGGAGGGTCGGGTCGATCGGGCTCCGCTCCCGCACATTTCGCAGCGTCGTGCGAAAGACCGCTCCGGATACCATCAGCTTGCCGAGCTGCCATTTGCTGCCGAATTCAAAGGTTTCACTGCGTTCGGCAGCCAAGATTGCCGTGGCGGCGGAGAACGCAAGCCCTTCCGCCGACGGATCGAAGCTCGTGCCGTGGGTGAAATAGACGCTGCCGTTCGGCGCCGGCTTGTAGGTCAGCGCCGTGCGCCAGGTGGGAACGACATCGGTGTGCCTCGCCGCAAAGTCTGGCCTGATCTGATTGACCGAAGCATCAAAACGGTCCAGCCGGCCCGCGCCGGTAAACAGCCAGTCATTTCCGAGATGGACTGTGTCAATCGCATAAGCACCCTGTGTCAGGGCTTGCACCGATACGGCTCTGCCCAGCGCAATCGTTGCGGTAAACGGTTCCCCCGGGTCGGGGTCAAAAAGATTTGTCGAGGGGACATTGCTGTATGCGAAGAAGCTCGGAGCCGAAGTCTGCCGCCCGACTTCCAACCCGATCACGGCCCCGTGCTGAACCTCCCACGTACCGAATTTCAGCAGCGCCTCGGTCTGGTTGTCGAGAAACGTCTCCGAGCTCCGAAGACCCTGCATAGTCCGGGTTACGGTAATGTTCGCGAAGGGCGTTCCGGGCGCGATAACGCCTGAAATGCCCGGCTCGGTCACCCGGAACTCGCGCGTATAGCTGCCGTAGCGAAATTGGTCCCGGACGCTGACCCCGTCATTAAAGTCGTGCGCCAGGTTAAGGGTGCCGATTTCGACGTCGTTGCGCGCGAAGTCACAACAGTTGAAGCCATAGAAGTTGCTTCGAGGCACGAGAGCAGGATGGGATATGGTTCCGGGGGATCCGATATCGATCCACGGCACGCCATAATCGGGAAGATCGTATTCGGACTGGTGCAAGAAGCTCAGGGTGATCCGTGTGTCGGTTCCGAGCCCAAAGCCAACCGAAGGCGCGATGCCAAACCGGCCGAAATTGACGCGATCCCGATCCGCCACCCCGCCATCGTAGCCAACGACATTTATTCGCAGCGCAGTGGCATTTCCGACAACTTGATCAAAATCCACGGTCGCACGCTTGGTGCCGTCGGTGCCGAATGAAGTTCCGATCTCGATGACAGGGCTGAGGCTCGGTGCCTTGCTGACATAGTTGACGACACCGCCGGTCGACCCGCGTCCAAACAGCACTCCGGCGGGCCCCTCCAAGACCTCCAGCCGTTCCATATTGAACGTGTCCAAATACCAGTTTCCGATTTCTAACATACCGTCGAGGTAACGGTCCGATTCGGCGGAGAACCCACGAACATAGAACTGATTTCTTTGCGATGTATCTTCGTTGGCGTGAATGTTGACGCTGGGGACATACCGGAGCGCCTCGTCTACGCTGAAGGCGCCTTGGTCGATCGCCTGTTGTGCGGGAACTTCAATGATCATTTGTGGTGTATTAATCAAGGGCTCAGTCAGCTTCGGCAAGGATGCCGAGCCAAACGGCGTACCCGTTACCGTAACGGCTGGGAGGTTGATCGGTAGCGTCCCCTGATCATCCGCCAATGCGGCCACCGAAAGAAAGACCCAGATCCATATGAAAATAATAACCATCATCGGCAACGGCCCGTGAGCGTCACACCCTTGTTCGAACACAGGCGCCGATGATGGCCGGAAGCAGCACACTCTAACGCTTCGCAAAGAAGGGGCACACGGGCGTACCGGCGGACGGTACTGGTTATAAGCGGGTTCGGATGATTATACGCCATCCAACGTGCTTGTCTGGAGCGCAGTGTCAGATTAACGGCACCGTCAACTTGGCGCTCGCCGCTTGCGCTAGCGCATCGAGGTGGGTAGTCGGGTGGGATGACGAGAGCCGCTCGCGCCCGCTATGTCGGTTACCGGTTCCCCGCCGAGATTATCAGCCACGCCGTCTGGCTGTATTTTCGGTTCCCGCTTGGGCTGCGTATGGTGGAGGAGTTGCTGGCCGCCCGCGGTATCATCGTCAGCCACGAAACGGTGCGGCAGTGGGCGCGCAAATTTGGCCAGCAGTTCGCTAACCAAATCCGTCGTCGGCTTCCGCGGGTTGGCGACAAATGGCATTTAGACGAGGGTGCGCCGCGAACGCACGACCAGCAAGGGGAGTGCGGAGCTGCATAGAAGATGAGGGTAGGCCCCTCGAAGCCGGCCGTCAGGGGCAGGCTTCAAACTACCGCAAGCTGCGACGGTAAAGAGCCGTGGTGGTGAGCGTTGCGGAAAA
>JAFAQG010000092.1 GCA_019246575.1 Acidobacteriaceae bacterium | reverse complement strand
TGCCTCGCCGAATTTGTTGTTCAGGACGGATTCGACGGCGCTTTCTACATGGCCATCCAGATAGCCGCCCGGCATCTTGTCTGCTCTGGCGCGGTCAGGGGCAGAGGCGACACCGTGATCTGCCGATAGCACGACAATCGTATTGCGCAACCCGACTTTGTCATCAATGACGTGGAAAAGCTTTCCGAGCAGTCGGTCTGTACGGATAGCCATATCGCGAACCTCTGGCGCGTCCGGGCCTACGCGATGACCGACGTAATCGTTCGAAGAGAACGATACGGTCAGCAGGTCGGTTTCGCCGGGGCCCTGGCCTAGTTGCTCGCCCGTAATGGCCTCTTCGGCAAAGCGCTCGATCAACTCGTTCCCCCAGGGACTTGCAGGAAGCTTGCTGTAACGATCTTTAGTCTGAGGCGGCGTGTGAAAATCCCATTTGGGGAATCCTTCCCACTTGCGGTCCAGGTATTGTGCCGGAAGGTTCTGCTGGTTGAACGATTGAGCCCATGGGGGTAATTGATTGAAGTAGAAAGTGCTACTGACGAAGTTACCGGAGACGTCATCGAACCAGTAGGCGGCATTAGCTCGATGGCCCGACGGCAGAATGGCCGCGCGGGCTTTTAGCGAGATCCCGATTACTTTTGAGCGCGGATCGGCGTTGCGAAGCTCGTCGCCGACAGTACTTACCAGCAACCGGCGCGGCGATGCCGGGTCGGCGTCTGTGCAGTTCTTTCCCTTCTCGTCCTGAGCACCGCCGAGCGTCTGCACGCTCCAATCGCAGACGCTGGTTACAGTCTTTCTTTCGTCACGGTCATACCATGCGTTGCCGACGATGCCGCTGACGGCAGGCATTGCGCCGGACATAAAGATACTGTGGCCGACGGCCGTAACGGTTGGAACCTGCCGGTAGAAGGCATTCGTGAAATCAGCGCCGTTGTTGAGGAGCTGATCGAGACCGCCGTGATAATCGGCTCGAAAGCGCGTCAGGTAGTCATAGCGAAACTGATCGATGATGATGGCAATAATCAGTTTCGGTTTTTGCGGTGATGCGCCTAAAAGCGAAGTCGGGAGAATGAATGGGAGGACCAGACATGTAACGATTGCGCGGCGGAGAACAGACATTCGGATGACAGGGTACCAGACAGGAGGGTCAACGCGCCCGATTCAACAATGCAACGCCTGATTTGCCATGTAGACATGGATGCGTTCTTCGTGTCCGTGGAGGAGCTGTCGGATCCATCTCTCACAGGCAAACCGGTGGTTGTGGGCGGGCATGCAGATCAGCGCGGCGTGGTAGCGGCCGCGTCGTACGCAGCGCGGAAATTCGGCATCCATTCGGCCATGCCGCTGCGCACTGCGGCGCGGCTTTGTCCGCACGCCACGTTCGTCGCCGGCCACCCCGAGCGGTATCGCGAATATTCCAAGAAGGTCTTCGCGGTTCTGCAGAGGTTTTCGCCGCAGGTGGAAATGGCCTCCATCGACGAAGCGTATTTAGATCTCACCGGCACGGGACGCCTGCTCGGTCCGCCGATACGCGCAGCGCATTCACTGCATGAGGCAATCTGCTGTGAGACTAAGCTGCGGTGCTCGCTTGGCATGGCTTCATCGCGCCTGGTCGCAAAGGTCTCGTCAGATCAGGCGAAGCCGAATGGAATTCTTTATGTCTTGCCAGGACAGGAGGCGGACTTCCTTGCTCCGCTGGACGTGCGAAAGATCCCCGGGGTGGGAAAAAAGACCGAAGGAGCATTACATCAACTCGGAATTCGCCGGGTAGGCGATCTTGCAACACTCGAAGAAGCATTCCTCGCGTCACGCTTCGGACGTTGGGGGCTGGCGCTGGCCGGGAAAGCGAAAGGCGAGGACGCCGGCGGCTGGTTCGATGCGCCAGTCGGGGAAAACGATCAGCCGAAATCGATCAGCCATGAACACACGTTCGGAGAGGATACAGCAGATCAGGACCAGATTGAGACGACGCTCTTCAAGCTCTCCGAAATGGTTGCCAAGCGCCTTCGAGAACACGAACTGTACGCACGCACCATTCAGCTCAAACTGCGATACGAAGACTTCTCGACACTGACGCGCGCCTGCTCGCTCGATCATGCGACGCAACTCGACCGGGAAGTGGCCACGGCAGTGGTAAAGCTGTTCCGGCAGACCTGGGACGGTAAGACTCCAGTGCGATTACTCGGTGTGTATGCAGGATCTCTGCGTACCGTAGAAGGGCAGATGAGCCTGCTCGAAGAGCCGCGGATTGCTCGCCTGAGAGAGGCGTTTCGATCTGTCGATCATATTCGCGACAGATTCGGCGAGGCGAAGATTTCGCTTGCGAAGACGCTCCATTCCGGCATTCGAGAGCGGGTGCATGAGAATCCGGTCGATCTGCCGGGCAAGAGTCCGAAAGATAAATCCCGGCCGGAATAGGCGGCCCTCTAGGCGGCTTTCACAATCTTGCTGAACGATTCCGGATCGAGACTTGCGCCTCCGACGAGCGCGCCGTCGATTTCGGATTCTTGCATCAGGCTCGAAATGTTGTCGGGCTTTACGCTCCCGCCGTAAAGAATGCGCAACTGCTGCGCGGCATCGTCGCCGAAGCGTTTCGCCGCCTCGGAACGAATCAGCCGGTGGGCGGAAGAGGCGATCTCGGGCGTAGCGGTATGTCCCGTGCCGATGGCCCAGACTGGCTCATACGCGATGGTAATCGCGGCAAACTGTTCTTCGGTAAGGCCGGCGACACCCGCGGCAAATTGGCGAATGAGCACCTCGGCGGTATCGCCCGATTGATGCTCTTCCAAACGCTCGCCAACACAGACAACGGGTTTAAGACCGGCGCCGATCGCGGCCTGTGTCTTCTTCAACACGTCGGCGTCCGTCTCGTGGAAGTATTGACGTCGTTCGCTATGGCCGACGAGGACCCAGCTAGCGCCGGCCGCACGCAGCATCTCACCAGATATCTCTCCCGTGTATGCGCCTTCGCGGCACCAGAATATGTTCTGTCCACCGATCTCGATTCCCGCTTGGGGCGCGAACTCGACGGCGACCCCAATGCACAGCGCCGTTGGGAAGACAACAATTTCGCAGTTCTTGACAGTCTCTATCAGCGGTCCGAAACGTTCGAAGAATTCCGCTGTCTGCGGGGCGGTCTTGTACATCTTCCAGTTCGCCGCCATGATGCGCTTTCTCATATGTTCGAAAGCGTTACGATCCTTTCTGAATATCGCGGAGAAAACTTACACCCGCGCCGATTCTGGTTCCGAAGTTCTCTGCGACGGTCTGCCCGATATCGGCCAATGTGGCGCGCGTGCCGAGGTTCACGCCCGGTTTGACGCGATTGCCGCAAACAAGCAAGGGAGTGTATTCGCGCGAGTGATCGGTCGACGGGGTAGTCGGGTCGCAGCCATGATCCGCAGTGAAGACGAGCAGGTCCGCGCCTTTGAGAGGAATCGATGGAATCCAGGCATCGACGGCCTCTAATGCGCCCGCATAGCCATTTACGTCATTGCGGTGGCCGTAGAGCTGATCGAAGTCAACGAGGTTCACGAAAATGAGCCCGGCGGACTGCTCGCCCATGGCATCGACGGTCTTCTGCATGCCGTCGGCATTATTCTTCGTCTTCACGTGCCGGCTGATTCCACGCTCGAGGAAAATATCTGAAATCTTGCCGATGCTGTACACGGGAACATGTTGTTCGGCGAGCCGGTCGAGCAGCATGCCATGGGGC
>JAFAQG010000287.1 GCA_019246575.1 Acidobacteriaceae bacterium | reverse complement strand
CTTTCAGATACACCGGTTGCCCATTTGCGTCTGTTCCGAGCGGTTCCTTAGTGAGATCGATGTCCATACGGCCGGCGATGGCGTAGGCGACAACGAGCGGAGGGGAAGCTAAATAGTTCGATCGCACGAGAGGATTTACCCGGCCTTCGAAGTTACGATTTCCGCTCAACACCGCGGCAACGTTCAGTTTGCCGCGCGTAACTGCGTCGGCAACGTTTTCCGGAAGCGGGCCGCTGTTTCCGATGCATGTCGTACAACCATAACCAACCAGATGGAAATTCAGCTTCTCCAGATAGGGCATCAGGCCGGCATCGTTCAGATAATCGAGAACGACCTTCGATCCCGGTGCGAGGGATGTCTTGACCCAAGGTTTTACGGTGAGTCCCTTGTCTACGGCCTTCTTGGCCAGCAACCCGGCCCCGATCATAACCGACGGGTTCGATGTATTCGTGCAGCTTGTAATCGCCGCAATCACAACTGCGCCGTCTTCGAGTTTTTCTTTATGCCCATTGAGAGCAAGGTCCGCATGTTTCTGCGAGCCATTCAGGCTCGTTAAGAAGTTTTCTTTAACCTCGGGCAGATCGATGCGATCCTGAGGGCGCTTCGGTCCTGCCATAGAAGGGCACACTTTCGATAAATCGAGAGAGAGCGTATCGGAATAGACCGGATCGGGCGAATCTACAGCTAGAAACAGGCCTTGTTCCTTCGCATAAGCTTCCACTAAGCTGACGTGCTCTTCGCTGCGATTGGTTAGCCGAAGGTATTCAACGGTCACGTCATCGATCGGGAAAAAGCCGATAGTAGCCCCGTATTCCGGCGCCATGTTACCGATCGTTGCCCGATCGGCGAGCGACAGCGCGCTAACACCGGGCCCATAAAATTCGACAAACTTGCCGACGACTCCTTTCTTTCGGAGCATTTGGGTAACCGTAAGAACTAAATCGGTGGCAGTTGCTCCGGGAGGCAATTTCCCGCTTAGCTTGAAGCCGACGACCTGGGGCAAAAGCATCGAAATTGGCTGACCCAACATGCAGGCTTCGGCTTCAATGCCGCCAACGCCCCAACCGACGACGCCCATTCCGTTGACCATGGTCGTATGTGAATCGGTGCCCATGAGCGTGTCGGGATAGGCTTGGCGGACGCCATTGTTAACGGCGGTGAAAACAACGCTTGCAAGATATTCAAGGTTCACCTGGTGGACGATGCCGGTATCGGGCGGCACCACTCGGAAATTTGAAAACGCTTTTTGACCCCAGCGCAAGAATGCGTATCGCTCCTGATTCCGTGCGAACTCTAGAACGGCATTTTTTTGGAATGCGGCTGCAGACCCGAAAGCATCGACCTGCACCGAGTGGTCGATGACGAGATCGGCCGGAATCAGCGGATTTGCCAGCTCCGGACGCGCGCCTATTTTTTTAAGCGCATCGCGCATAGCGGCCAAATCCACTACGCAAGGCACGCCAGTGAAATCCTGCAGCAGGATGCGGGCCGGGCGAAACTGAATCTCCTGCGCTGTCGCTTTGGCATCCCACTTAGCCACATACTCGATGTCACTCGCCTTGACAGTACGATCGTCCTCGAACCGAAGCAGGTTTTCCAGAAGGACCCTGATCGAATACGGAATGCGCGGTAGTTTCGCGCCGGCGGCTTTTTCCAGTGAATCGAGACGAAAGATCTGGTAATCGTTGCCGTTGACGCTAAGAGTGGAGGCGGAACCGAAACTATTTTTGCTGGGCATGTGGAGAATCTCCGGTCGAGTTCGGTAACGGAACTCAACCTACATATAATATGGCTGTTCAATACCCAGCACATCGAGAATTGCAAGCAGCTGGTTTCGCACGTACTCGGTCAGCCACAATAAGGCGGTGCGGCGATTCTCGTTCTGCTCAGTGATGACCGGATATTCGTGATAGAAGTTGTTGAACGCCTGGGCGAGCTGGAACGCATATCTGGCTACGTGCGCGGGCTCCCCGGAAGTGATTGCGCGCTCCACGGCGCTGTCTGACTTGGACGCCAGTAGCAGCAGCTGCCACAAATCCTCGGATTCGAAGCAGCGAAGCAAGATGTCGCGGTTCAGAACACGATTGAATTCGGGCAACACTCCGCCGCGGTCAACGAATTTGCGCAGGATATTCCCTGCCCTGACCGTCGCGTACTGCACATAGGGGCCGGTCTCGCCCTCGAAGCTCAGCGCCTCGTGAAAGTCGAACGCGATGACAGAGTTGCGTGTGAACTTCAGCATGAAATAGCGCAGGGCCCCGACGGCGATCTGCTCCGCGACGCGCCGTCGCTCTTCGCCGGGGGCGTCAGGATGCCGGTCCTCGACTTCGGTAAGGGCGGTGTCAATGAGTTTGTCGATGAGATCATCCGCTTTGACACCCAGACCTTTGCGGCCGGACACCTCGATGTAAGGACGCCGCTTATCGTCTTCGGAGAGCTCGATGCCCATTTCGAGGCAAGTTCGCGGCGAGAGTGCAACCATTTCGTATGAAAAATGGACGGAAGCGCCGGCCTGCTCCTCGAACCCTAAGGCACGCAGTCCGGCTGTTACTACGTCCTGCAGATACGACTGGCGCGAATCGATGACATTGAAAACTTTGGCAGCGCGGCCAAAATGCGGGTGATTGGCGTCCGCCGGTTCGCTGGTTGTCACCCAAAGCTGATGGCCATCGGGATAGCAGGACCAAAGCCGGTAATAGAAATCTTTTCCGAGCAGGCCGAACTTCCAGAGTTGAT
>JAFAQG010000282.1 GCA_019246575.1 Acidobacteriaceae bacterium | reverse complement strand
ACGGATTTTTCAGTTGCTCGGCCCTCTGGACGATAACGCGCGAGTGACGGTGATCGGTCACAGCCTCGGTGCGGCGATGGCAACGTTGTGCGCGATTGATATCAGGCGAAACACGCGCAAGAAGAACATCGATATGGCGTTTTTCGGGAGCCCGCGCGTCGGCAAGATTGACTTCAGGATCTTCTTCAACAAGCAGATCCAACGCTATTACCGGGTGACCAATCACGGCGATATCGTTCCGTCGGTTCCCTCCCTTCTGACTTTGTGGAATCACGTGGGTGAGGAAATCGCCGTCCGCGGTAAAGCGCCCGGACAGATTCCGCATAGTCTTCTCGCTTATCTCGACGGGCTGCACCATATCGGTCAGCCGCAGGAGGTTGTGCCCGGGGTTGACTTACAACCCGAGTCGGCCCGTCCAATCGTTATGAGCATGCGGACGCTTTAGCGCGTCCACTATCCAAATAATCTGGCTTTGAGCGCCGGCAGATCGAAGAGCGGGGTGGCGCGACCACGCGAATAGGCTTTCTTCCAGCCGCCCCAATGCATCCCGACTACCTCACCGGTTGAGAGACGAATGACCGGCGAACCGCCGTTGCCGCCAAGTGTGTAACAGCTGTGGTCGAAGGAATTCTTCTGTGTGGAAAGCACGACGCCGGGCTGGAGGCGGCGTACGCTGAACGGACCGGGAGGGTCGACTGCCCACGGATCGTCGCGGGATGGATAAACCGGATATCCGACAATGTATACGTACTCCCAGAGATCGAGAGTCGACCCGGGAACGGCAATTGGCAACGCCGGTGCATTTACGGCCGCGGCCAGTTGCACGAGCACCACGTGCTCATCGATCGAGTCGATTCGAACGATTCTGATTCGCGAATCGGGGGCCTGCAACGGGTTTTCCGTGCAATTGAAAAATCCCGCGCGACCCGGCTGATCCCGCCACTCACCCTCAACAAGCTGCGCAAAGGACCGCACGCTATTGACGTTGGTGACGATACGGTTGGATGCGGCAACAAAACCGGAGCCAGCGATGTTGAGTTTTCCGACCGCGTCGTCGGCCCATTCAATGGCTCCCGTGCCGGGCAAGAGCGCCTCGATTTTGGCGCGACTCGATTCGAGAACCTTCCAATTTGCCGGAACGGTCTGGAATTTGCCGTCCCTGATCAAAATCAGCGGTTCGCGCGGAATCCAGCTTGTCCATGTTCCGCCGACAATCATCGAATGCGCGAGCGCGCCGAGGGGGTCCGGGAGCGGCTTGTAGTGCGACTGAAGTGCGACGAAGCCTTCAAGAAACAAGGGAACTCCGGTCGCCAGGGCGCGGGCGAAATGCTCGGCACGCCGTTCGGGTTCGACCAGTCCGGCGAGGATGTGCGTATCCGGGATTATGCCGAAGAACGTCTTCATGTTACGGTTCGCCGAGTTGAAGTCAATCTGGTCTGGCGGCGTGTTGGGATTTGGAGTTCCCACGTAGCGCTGCGGACGGCCGCGCCGCACCAACTCGTAACCGGCCAGACAGGCAAGCAGAGGGTCGAAGACCTTCATGTTGATCACCTGCTCCAGAAGACCATCGGGAAACGGATCGCGCGAAGCGTAATAACGCTGTGCCAGATCGATGTCACGCAGTTCCGGAATCGGCAGGTCCGGGGCGTACCGGATCGGGTAGATGTACTGCTGTACATCGAGTGCTCCGTTGTCGGCGACCACGACCACCAGCACGGTGGCGCGGTTGGTCAGTGCTACCGTTGCAAACCGGGATGCAGCGAATCCGGGCAACCGGAGATCGACCGCGGCCGCGCCGGGCGGACAAACGCATCCGAATTCTCCCGCGACAGAGAATCCTGTCAGGGGTGAGAAATGTCCGCCACGATGGATCGGGTCTTCGCCGAGAGTCAGGACGGAAACAACGCTCTCGCTGAGAAGCATCTCAGGCGTGGTGCCGGCCGGCCTCGCACCCTCGGCCGCCAACAGAACGGTCACACAGGATGTGGCGTCGGGCGGAATCGGCGTAACACCCATGGCGCGAAGCCGCTTCATCCGTTCGGGAGGCCCTGCGTATGAGGCATACGCGGCGAAGCCCAGGATCGCTGCCAATCGCGCGTCAGCGACTTCACCGATGAGTTCGGACGGGTCTATTTTGGTGTCGTCCTTCGCGATGGAAAGCGTACGCAACGCTTCCATCTGCCTGGTTCCCATACTTGGAGGAGGCGCATCGAGCTTAATATCTCCGCTTTCGCGCGGAAAGTCGATCAGCCGCACATTGCCGTTTGCATCAGGAAGTTCGAGTTGAGCTTTATACATCCCCGACTTCGGATTCATCAGGGAAACTACACCGATGCCCCGGTGAATTTCAGGCGATTGAGATTCGCCAGCAGCACCCTGGGAGACGAATGGCCCTTCGACGATCAATGGAAGTTTCGGGTCCGGGCTCTGAACGATCAGGAAATTCCGCCCCGGTGGGACAGTTGCGGCCTGAGCCAGCGGAATCAGATCGATTTCCTCAGTCTGCGGATCGAACAGGCGCACATTGCGGCGGATGTCGGCGAAGTCTGTCGACCTGACGTCGACAGAGTAGAACCCAGGAGGAAACTTAAATCGCTCCGGGTTTGCGAGGCCGCTCCGCGTTGGTCCACACGGCACTTCGCCCACTGGAGTGCTGCACGCGACATCGATCGACCCGTTCTGCCGGGCTTTGCCGGG
>JAFAQG010000082.1 GCA_019246575.1 Acidobacteriaceae bacterium | reverse complement strand
CAATTCTTCGCGCCGTTAGTGCCGTCTTGAGATGAGTCGGGCTGTGGAACCGGCTTCGAATCGCCATATTCTTCAGACAAGTAAGCTAGGAGTGCTTCGCGATTAGTAACGGGAGCGCCCCATCCAACCATCTTGTCGATCTCCTTGCCCCAGGCGGCCGCTGAGAGCCGCTGCGAATGTATCAACCGCAAGCTGTGGCACTGAACGCAAGCGCTTTGCTCCTGTTGTTTGCCCTGGGCGATGAGCTGTGGATCGGCGGCGAATGCCGCTGGCACAAAGGAGCCGACCAATACGGCGCAGCTGAGTATTTTCATGACGACTTCTCGACAGTGATGCCGATGCGATCGATGGCGTTGTAGAGGTAGCCGGACGGGTTCCAGGTGGCGACGATGGGCTGAACATTGCGCCCGGAATCCGTAGCGCGGGAGAGCAGAGTGTAGTAGCCGGGTTCGGGAGGGGTCCAGTTGAGAGTCCAGAGACGCCACGCGAACGGAAGGTTTTTGCCGGAGAGTTCGGCGCGCTGCCAATGCCGGCCGGCATCGGTCGAAACGTCCACGCGGGCGATTTGTTTCTCGCCAGCCCACGCAATTCCGCGGATGGTCAGCGGTGACGCGGGGACTTGTTGATTATCGGTCGGCGCGGTGATGTAGGACTTGACAGGCATGCTCTCGATGATCTCCAGGTCCGCTGGATTGGCCGGCGTGCCGGGTGCGACGGCATGTTTCGGGAAGCGGTAGGCAGGATTCATGAAGAAGCCCTTGTTGGGCTCGGAGGCGACCGAGAGCGTGGTGAGCCATTTGACCCAGTTCGTTCCGTCCCAGCCGGGGACAATCAGGCGCGCCGGGAATCCGTGGAGATCGGGGAGCGGTTCGTGGTTCATGTCGAGCGCGACGAGCGTTGCCGGATGGACCATTTTGTCCATTCGCAAGGAACGAATAAAGTCGGGCGTTTTGGCCGGTCCGACGTCTGCGCCGTTGGCGTCGAGATAAGGCGCGTTGAGATCTGCGCCAGCCAGCTTCAGAATGTCGCTGACACGAGGACCGCTCCACTCGGCATTCCCGATTGCGCCACGCATCCACTGGACGCCGGGGACGCGCGGCCGGAAGAAACCGCGCCCGTCGCCCGTGCATTCGAGGGTCGCCGGGACAGTGTATTGCGGCAGTTTGCGAAGATCGGCGACTGTAAGCTGTAAATTTTTTGATACTCTGCCGTTGATCGTCAGGCGATAACTCGCCTGGTCGACGGTCGGACGTGGCAAATGCTGGCGAACGAAGAAAACATCGTTTGGGGTCAGCCAGGTGTTGAAGTACAAAACGGGAGTTTCAAGATCCTCCGGCCGATCGTTGTGGAGGATCATGGACCGTTTACCCGGGATGACGGGAACCGTATCGGCGACTACGCGTTCGGCGACGCCCAATGCGGCCAAGGCTTGAAACAACACATCTCGCCTCGACAGTGGCGTTATGATTCTGCGGCCGAGTATTTCTCGTCTCATGAAGGGCGCGGAAGCATCTGTAATATCTTACATATCATACGGAGGTTGATCTCGATGGCGCCGCGATTTGCTTTACTCGCGTTTCTATGCTTTGTTCTCCTGCCGAGGGAAGCTTTCAGTCAGGCTACGGGACGTATCGGCGGGACGGTGGTGGATCCGAGCGGTGCGGTAATTCCGGCGGCCAGCGTCGAATGCCGCAATCTCGAAACCGGCCTGAGCCGGACGGTTGAAACGAATAACGACGGTATCTTCGAATTTCCCGATCTGCCCATCGGGCAATACCGGATCGAAGTGAAGAAGCAGGGATTCCGACCGGAGCAGACGGATCAGATCGGGCTGCTGACCGGGCAAGTGCTCGACTTGAAGATTGCGTTGCGAGTGGGCGACGTGAATCAGGCCGTGGAGGTGACGGCTGAAGCGCCGCTCGTTCAAAGCGCGTCCTCCAGTGTTCAGACGTCTGTGAACGAACAGCAGATGCAAGATCTGCCGCTGAATGGACGTAACCCGCTGCAATTGACGACGCTGACGCCGGGCGCGGCCATCACGGACACGGGCACGGAATCGGGGCAACAGGACAACCGCGGTTTGACCGTAAACGGGTTGCGCGCGACGCAGAACAATTTTCAGCTCGATGGCGCGATCTATACGAACCGCTTTTTCGATTCGGTTCCGGTGATGCCGAATCCGGATGCGCTGGAGGAGTTCACGATCCAATCGTCGGCGTACAGCGCCGAGTACGGCGGCGCAGGAGCGCTGGTGCAGTTATCGACACGCTCGGGGACGAACGAGTTTCATGGAACTGCGTTTGAGTTCCTGCGGAATACGCAGTTGAACGCGCGCAACTTTTTCAACCTGACGCGGCCGCCTTTCAAGCTGAATCAATTCGGAGGGACGATCGGCGGACCGATAAGGAAAAACAAGACATTCTTCTTTTTCTCGGCGCAGGATCTGGAGACACGCTCTGCGCCGAGTCCTGTTTCCATTACGGTTCCCACGACGGCGCAGCGCAATGGCGATTTCTCGTCGCTGTTGCCGAAGACCGTCATTTACGACCCGCGGACGGGCGCGCCGTTCCCCAACAATAAAATCGACCCGAGCAGATTGGATCCGCTCGCATTAAAGCTGGCCGGCACGTACCTGCCGCTACCGAACAGCGGGAATCAGTATGTTTCATCACAGAACAAGAACATCGACGATACGCAGTATCTGGTGAAGATCGACCACATCTTTACGGCGAATAACCACTTCAATGGGCGCTACTTCTATGACCAAGATAATTTCCAGAGGCCGTTCAATGCTCCGCTGGGATTCTTTGCGTTGAATTTATTCCGGAATCAAAGCTTGACCTTGAACGACACGCAGACCTTCAGCCCGACTTTGACTGCGGCATTTTCGGCGAGTTTCGGGCGATTTGCGCGTACGCAGATTCCGCAAGCGCCGGGGTTGCAGACGTTGCAGGCATTGGGCGCGCAAGTGCCGCTTGGGACCTCGGTCCCGATTTTCCCTGGCATCCGTTCGAATATATCCGGCTTCGTGAATATTTTCTCGGGAGGAGCGCTCAGGCAGGATCCGACGTCTTTCGATTACAAGGCCTCGGCGGTGAAGATCTGGGGCGCGCATTTGCTGAATTTTGGGGGTGAATTCGAGCGTACGCGGATCGATGCGAACGATTATTCGTACACCCCCGGCGATAACACTTTCAACGGGCAGCGGACCCAGGCTCCGGCGGGCACGGTATTACCCGCGGGCGTGAACAGCGGCTATGCGATGGCTGACTTTTTCCTCGGTCTGGAATCGACGTTTTTCCAAGACAATGGGCGGACCTTTTATCTGCGCGAGAGCAGGCCATCGCTGTACGTGCAGGATGATTGGAAAGTAAACCGGCAGCTCACGTTGAATCTCGGCCTCAGGTGGGAGCCGTGGCTGCCGCCCATCGATTTGAACCATACGCTTGTGGCGTTCGCACCCGGAGTGCAATCGACGGTAGCTCCCAACGCGCCGCGAGGTCTGCTGTTTCCTGGAGACAAAGGAATTCCGGAGAGCGTGTGGAAGCACGATTGGAAAGATTTCGCGCCGCGTGCGGGGTTTGCATGGAATATCGGCGGGAACGGCAAGACCGTGGTGCGGGCCGGCTACGGCGTTTTCTACAGCTTTGCGGAGGGTCTGCTGTATCAACGCACAGATGCGACGCAACCGGTAGATCTGTACCTCAACATCCCCAATCCGCCATTATTTGAGAATCCGTATTTAACTTTTCCGGGCGG
>JAFAQG010000274.1 GCA_019246575.1 Acidobacteriaceae bacterium | reverse complement strand
ACGCGCACCATGGGCTTTATTCAACTTTCGATTTCAGTTATGCACCGGCGTTTCTTGGATCGCAAACTCAGTTCGCGCGCGGTTTGTTTCGGAACGCAACATATCATGCGCTTCATCGCGATTTCGTGTTCGCGCGCAGCACTCAATTCGGCGTTATCAGCCGCACGGCCGGGCGCCCGGAGATTCCTCTGGCAGAGCGCCTC
Source organism: Acidobacteriaceae bacterium (assembly GCA_019246575.1). The sequence continues at coordinate 3,119 of JAFAQG010000274.1, read as the reverse complement.
TATTCCGGGGGATCCACTTCCATCCGCGCCTTCCCCGATTTCCAAGCAGGTCCTCGCGATCTGGTTACCGGCTTTCCGTTAGGCGGCAACGCGCTCTTCATAAATAATCTGGAAATGCGCTTTCCCATTTACGGCGACAATTTGGCCGGCGTGATCTTCCACGATGCCGGAAATGTTTACGACAAGATCGACGATTTTAGTCTGCGGTTCCGCCAACGAAACCTGCAAGACTTCAACTACACGGTGCAATCCGTCGGTCTCGGCTTTCGCTACCGGACGCCGATAGGGCCCATTCGCCTCGATCTGTCCTTCAGCCCCGACGCCCCGCGCTTTTTCGGTTTGAAAGGAACGCTGCAGGATCTAATAAACAACACGGCTGTTTCGACCGTCCAGAAGATAAACGCGTTTCAATTTCACTTTTCATTAGGCCAGGCTTTCTGATGTATCGCACACTCTTCATTGGGATATGCGTAGCTGTGCTGCCGGCTGTCACCGTAGACCGAATTGCCATAACCGTTGGCCGGGATGTAATCACCGAGCTGCAACTCGATGAAGAGCTCCGCATTACTGCGTTTGTCAATCGCCAGCCAATCGTTCGCAACCTTCAGGCAAGGCGCGCCGCGGGCGCGCGTTTGATTGAGCAGTTGCTCGTCAAGCGTGAAATGGAACTGAGCCACTATCCATCGCCAACTGGCGACGAGATAGAGCAGTACGAGAGCCAGATCAAAGCCGGTTTTGGCAGCGCAGAACGTTTCGCACAAGCCATCCGCGACTACGGCCTATCCGAAAACATCATCAAAGACCATCTTGCTCTTCAGCTCATGACGCTGCGCTTCATAGAATTTCGATTCAAACCCGACGTTGCTGGTCCCGCATTGGCCGACATGGACGCCCAAACCGACGAGGCACTGAATGCCTGGCTTGCCCAAACGCGTAAGCAGGTGACCATCGTCTACCTCGATAAATTGCTCCAATGATTCGCTGGATGAATCGCCATCTTCGGCATATCAGCATCGCTGCTGCTTCAGCCTTGGCTTTGTTTTGCGCCCTGCTGGCGACCGCGCTGTATACCATCGAGACGAACTGGTTCAAAAACAAGGTGCGCGAGCATGTTGTCACCGCCATCGAACAAAGCACGGGCGGAAGGGTAGATATTGGCGAGTTCACCTATTCCTGGCGCACTCTTACCGCCGACTTTCGGAACCTCGACGTGCATGGAACCGAGGCCCCGCGGTCGCAACCCCTGTTTCACGCCGATTCGGTCCGCGTTCAACTCCAGCTGGTATCCATCTTCGAACGAAACATCGATGTCGGCTCGCTCATCGTCACGCATCCGAAAGTGCATATCCTGCTAGCTGGCGATGGAGCCACCAACATCCCCCCGCCGAAACTGGGCCGCCGCAGCGCCGGCGAGACAATCGAAGCCCTCTTAAACCTGAAGGTGCAGCGCTTCGAATTCCGGGACGGAGTTTTCGAGATCGACACACGCCGCCTGCCGCTGCGCGCGCGTGGAGAGAACCTTTTCCTCATGTTGACCTACGATCGCCGCGGTCCGCGCTACCACGCGACCATCGCATCGCGTCAGGTCCAGATCGATGCAGAGCATTGGCCTTCCGTGGCTTTGCAATTGGAATCGGACGCCGATCTCGAGAAAGATCGCGTTGTTTTTCGCCGTCTTTCTGCCCATTCCAACGGCTCAACGCTTGAGGCGAAGGGAACTATTCAACACTTTGCTCATCCAGTGATGGATGTCGCGCTTGCGGCGCAGCTTTCCGCCTTCGAGCTTGGTAAATTCTCTGGCGTTTCCGCCCTCACCGCAGGAGACCTAACGCTGACCGGAGCCGCCTACTCGGACGATTCGAATCCCTTCCGGTTCTCAGGTGCCGTCGCCGGCCGCCAGGTCGTGTACCGATCCGAAACCCTCCCATGGAAAGACATCGATTTCCGATCCGATATCGCGGCAGATCGGAATGGAGCAGCGTTTCAGCACTTCACGCTAACCACGCTTGGTGCTCGCGTCGACGGAGCCGCCGTCCTGCGGCATTATCGCGAGTTGCAATTCGACGCGCAGCTTTCTGGGCTCAGCCTGCGCGAGGTAAACACGATGCACCACCAGCTTCTGCCCTGGGCCGCCGTCGCGAGCGGGCCTCTGCATCTCGAAGCTACACTCGATCGCGGATTACGCGATCTCGTCTTGACGAGTAAACTGCGGCTTGTCCCCGGCAAAACCGGCATTCCGATCTCAGGCGACGTCGATCTGACTTACAAGGCCCGAACGAAACGCCTATCCTTTGAGGCTTCCCACCTCGATACCGCAGCTACACACTTGGCCTTTTCGGGAGTTTCCGGCGAACGCCTGCAAATCGCCCTCGATACCACAAACCTCAACGACCTGAAGCCGCTTCTGCCGGCTCTATCGCCCGCCGCCGCGAACCTCTCGTTCCCAACTCTCGCAACGAACGGCTCTGCACATTTCGATGGCGCCATCACGGGACCACTCGAACGCCCGCAGATCGCCGGCAATTTGGCTCTTTCCAAATTTCAAATCTACGAAGAGACCTGGAATCAACTTCAATCACGGCTATCCGTGAGCCCGGAAGCTTTAGAACTTTCAGACGCGACCGTCAGCGGCCCCGCATTCCAGGCCAGCGGCACTGCTCGAATCACGCTTCACGATTGGGAACTTCAGCGCGACGCGCCCATGCAGCTCGCCGGCCAGCTTCGAAGAGCCGATCTCGCAAAGCTCGCCTCCCTCTATGCGTCGGCTCACCTGCCGTTGCTGGGAGGAATTGTTTCCGGAAGCATCGACATCACCGGATCGTTCAATGATCCGCACGGCACCGCGCAGCTCGCTCTGGACGACGTCGACGCATACGGCGAGATACTGAACCGAATTCAGCTCACGGCGACGTTCGCCGGCGCGGAAGTCGAGGTGACTCGCGGCCGTGTCTTGTCAGGCCCCGCATCGATTTCTTTTTCGGGCAGCTATAGACACAGTCCGCGAAATTGGCGCGAAGGCATTGCGCACCGGAATATCGACACGAACGGATTCCCCCTTGCGAGCCTCGGCGCAATACGCAAATATGAGCCGGCACTCAACGCCGAATTCGAAGCTCACC
>JAFAQG010000272.1 GCA_019246575.1 Acidobacteriaceae bacterium | reverse complement strand
GGCGCCGGCGATCGCGCGGGCCAGCACACTGCGCGATCAGGTGACGGCGGATGCGCTGATCGCCGAGCTGCGCACCTTGCGCGAGGTGACGCTCGGCGTTCTCGAAGAAGCCAGAGCGGCGGACAACCACGATGTAGCGCTGCGGGCCATTGCGCGGCTTGAAAAGCAGGCGGAGCTGTGCGGGCGGCTCGCGGGCGAGCTGGTTGAGCGGCAGCGCATCGAAACGGTCAGTGTTCTGTTCTCAGAACAGTGGCTCAGATTACGTCCGCTGATTTTGGGCGCGCTGCTGCCGTTTCCGGAGGCGCACGCGGCGCTGGAGTCTGCGTTAACCGATGTTTAGCCTTCGCCGCGCTGAGGAACGCGGGCTCATCTATGCTGGCGCGTGATCTGCGACAGGCGCTCGATCCTGTCGCCTTCTGTCGCGATCGCCTCCAGCTCGAGCTCGATCCGCAGCAGGCGCGGCTGGTGCGCGCGCGAGCGCATCGCGCCCTGGTCAACTGCACCCGGCAATGGGGCAAGTCGACCACAACCGCGATCGCCGCGCTGCACGAAGGCGCGTACCGGCCGGGATCGAAGACCATCGTCCTGAGCCCGACGCAACGCCAGAGCTCGCTGCTGCTCGCGAAAGTGCAGGTTTTCGCCGAGCGCGCCAAGATCGCGGCCAAGCCTCTCGGCGGCGAAGACCCGGGCCTGCGGCTGCCGGCGGGCGTGCTCGTCGCGCTGCCCGGCAGCGAAGCAACGACACGCGGCTTCGATGCCTGCACCTGGCTGATCCTCGACGAAGCCGCGCGCGTGCCGGATGCGCTGTTCTATGCGGCGCGCGCCTACATTGCGACCACCAACGGCCGCATGTCGCTTTTGTCGACACTGTTCGGGAAGCGTGGATTTTTCTGGAAAGAGTACGAATCCGGCCGCTGGGAGGTAACTTCTGTTCCGGCAACAGAATGCCCGCGCATTTCGGCCGAGTTCCTGGCCGAGCAGCGGGCCTCCATGCCCGAGAGCTGGTTTCGCCAAGAGTACCTGTGCGAGTTCACCTCGGTCGATGAGGGCGTCTTCGACCATGACCTGGTGCTCGATGCGCTGAGCTCGGAGGTGGAGCCGCTATGCCTGTAAGCCCGGTCGAGAAATCGAGCTACACCATCGGCGTCGATGTCGGCAAAGTGCGCGATCCGGCCGCGCTTTGCGTGCTCGAACGGCGCAGTGTCTTTCAGCCGGGGCCGCATCATCCGGCGCATCCCGAGCACGGCCGCGAAGCGGTGAGCTATCGCATCCGGCATCTCGAACGGCTGCCCTTAGCGACAACCTATCCCGCTGTCGCGGAACGTGTCGCAATTGTCGCAGAGCGGCTGCGGGCCTCGCTGCATGCGCACACGGCGACGCTGGCGGATGTCGTCGTGGATGTCACGGGCGTCGGCCGGCCGGTGTTCGATCTGCTTGCCGATCGCGGCCTCGCAGCGCAGCTGGTGGGCGTGAATTTCACGGGCGGCCTGAAAGCGAATACCAGCGATGGGCGCATCTGGAATGTGCCGAAGCGGGATCTGGTCGCTGGCCTGGTCGTGATGTTTCAAGCGCGCGAGCTGCGGATTGCGGAGCAGCTCGCGGACGCGAGCGTGCTCGTGAACGAGCTGGTCAATTTCCGCATGACGCTCAGCGAAGCGGGCCGCGATTCCTATGGGAATGGCGGCGACGCCGAGCATGACGACTACGTCACTGCTGCGGCGCTGTGTGCGTGGCGGGCCCGCTTGCGGGCGCCGCGCGAGCTGGGCCGCGGCGGGCGGCTGGTGTGAGACAGGGGACTGAATCAGGGAAAAGCGGCGCTTAGTCTACCTGATCTTTCAACCACTCAAGGTCCGCGTTCTTACAAAAGTCGCTTGACATCACACCTCGGTCGATACGGATTGACAGAGTTAAAGAAGCGCCATAGGATGGACGTGTCATTTCGGGGCAGGGTGACCTCTGCGCAGGGAGGCAGACGTGAAAGATAAGGCATGCTCCACATCAGGTGGATTCGCTGCAGTAACGGTAGCTGCCGTTCTTTTCTTTTCACTCAACATCGGGCTTTGGGCCGACCAGGTCGACCCGCCAGCGATGATCGAGTCCACAGGAAAGTTCCTCTCAACTGTTCCTCCTCTCACGGGTGCTGCTGCTGGCGCAACCGCAAACGGCAATGCCTCGGCGTACACAGAAATCACCTGGAACGGCAGGACTTACCTCGGGCGTGTTGCGGGGATCGCCCAGACCCGCTATACAAGCGCTGGACTGCCGACTGTTATAAACAATAGTCCCCCCGTGGTGCCGTTCCCAACCCCCACGAGAGGCATACAGAACGGTTCGGGTGACACTAAACCCAAGCTACCGTCGGGCTCCGGGTTAATCACTACAAGCACTTTGTTGAGACCTCCCTATGAACCCACCAACGTCATCTCGATTGGGCGGGGCGAATGGTCGTCGAGTGCGACAAATGCGGCCGCGTTAACTGCATCCGCTTTGGTCGTAAGGGGATGGACTGGCTACTCAGCGGGCTACGCTAATGATCCCTACCTTGTCGCTCCTGGCAGTTACCCCCTCAGCTTATCGCTTGATAGCAGCTTACTTTTGTCAACGAATCCCGACGACCCCGCTTCGAAGGCAGTACTAGTTTCATTGGGGCAAGCCACAGGTTTGAACGGTAGCCAAAACGCATCGTGGTCATTATCAATTTCTCTAACGGGAAACAATGGTCCATTAGTTGATTTCTCGTCTACTGGCCTGAATCTCAGTGACTCGCAGGAGAGCATGGCAATTCAAAACGCGTTGGATACGTCGGTTCCTAATCAGATTACGCTCAAATCGATCTATCAATCCGGGTTCTCGATATTTCAAAACGTGACCCTGTCCTCGAATACTGATTTCCAATTTGATGAAACGCTTGAATCCGATGCCACCAGCAACGTGCAAGACCCCAATGCCCCTGGTCCTCCCGGGAGTGTTGTCCCTGAACCTGCATCGCTGATGTTGGCTTCTGTCGGTATCGGCTTTATAGGCCTTTGGTGCTTGCCAGCTGTGTTTCGTCCCAAACTTCGCGGGAAGTGCCACGGCTGATCACTTCAGCCTGATGAGCGTGTTCAACATCGGCTTTCGCGAATTCAACTTCGGCCGCTGGATTCGCATGCTGCAGCCGCGCGAATTTGACATCCGGGCGCGCGGCTGGATGCGTACGGTGTCCGGCATTCAATCGCTGCTTGGCGTCGCGCTCGTTGCGCTTTCTTTGCTCAGCTACTTCGGGCATCCGTTCGACTAGAGCCCCGCATTGCGACAATCGCGCAGATGTCGCGAAGCGTGTCGCGAATGTCGGGGAAGGGCTAAACTAATGCCGGTGATCGATCCAACAACGTTAGCCGATGAAGGCATATTCGAAATGCAATCGCTCGTTAGTGAGGTTTCGTTTCGATTAAAAGACATCCAATCCATCAAAGTTCGTGTGAAGATCTGGCGCACCGCTGAATCGCATGGCGGTGATGATTTTTTGTATACGGTTAGCCATTTCGTCCAGACACCAGTTCAGGCGTCTGCATACTTTTCAAGCTCACCTTTCGGAGCCTCCGCACAGGCTGCAGCAAAAAAGGCGATCGACGATACGACCACCTTTGTTAAAGGGGCAATCGAAGCTGGACACAGTCCCTCCGAAGAGTGGCTAAAACCTAACGAGGATTTCTAGCCCAACAGGTATCCATTCAAATTTGGGCTCGGCATCATTGCGACAATCGCGCACGCGTCGCAAACTACGTCGCGAATGTCGCAATTAGCTGGAAACGATTGCGGCGCAGCCGCCACCTTGCGCCTGCGGCTCGCCGGGCAGCGAAAGCGGACTGGCCCAACGCTGCGGCGCGGCGTTACGCGTGCTTGCCTGCTTCTGCACGCGTGAGCCGCGACGCCTCCGCCGTCCTTCCGTGAAGCCGCGCGCCTAGGGCCGCGCACCGCTTAGAGGGTTTGCCGCCGGTGATAGCATCCTCCGCATGGCACATCCACTTGAAGCAACCATTCGGGAAGCATACGCCGCTTTTGGCCGTGGTGACGTCGATGGCTATCTGGCCCCATGTACGACTGATTTCACTTTCAACGTGCCCGGGCGAGAAGGCATCTCCGGGGTTTGGGCCGGACAGAAGGGCTTGCACGAACTTGCGGCTAAAGCTATGGCCATCTCCGGGGGTACGTTCAAGGAAGAGGTTGAGGATGTGCTAGCAAACGACCGACATGCCGTGGTGTTGGCGCGACACCGCTTTACGCGCGAGGGGTCGTCCAAGGACTATCGCACAGTGCACATATACGAAGTCGAGCACGGAAAACTAGCGCGATGTTTCGAGCACCCGCGCGATGCAGCGGCGTTTCATGATGCCTGGGGATCTTCACAAGGATGATGCCCTTGAGCTCTTGCGAGGCATATGAAAATAGTTGACGGCCTGGCATCACCATACTCAAGTCGGACCCTCTTCAGGAATGCACTTTCCTGCGCCTGAACCAACACTGGTTCCTGAATACGCGCCATCACGCTAGACTTCAACGAATTAGTTGAACGATGATGCGATGACATAATTTCGCGTTCGCGGGTGCGCCCGCACGTGACCCACGCCGCATACGCCCTTCCGCTGCCCTTCTCGCGGCGTGGGCGGCGAACGCAAATTATGTAAGAGCGTCCCGGCTCGCAGCCGGGGCCGAAGGCCGCGCACCGCTTAGGGGTTGGGCTGATGGATGAGGTCTATAGGATTCTGTTAAGCGTCGAAAACGTGATAACGTTAGTGCTGCGTTCTTGGAGGACGGGCGAGATGCTAGCCCGCTCATGCTTATTCTTGGCCCTTG
>JAFAQG010000258.1 GCA_019246575.1 Acidobacteriaceae bacterium | reverse complement strand
GTGAATGACCAGCGGCCTCAAGTCGTGCCGCTCGCGCAGCTCTTTCAATCGCTTGATCTGCTCTCGTTCCGGCGCTTTTGCGCGCCACATCCGCGGGCTGCTCGAAAAGATCTGAAATGTGTTCGCTCCCAGCTCATTTGCCTTGATGGCAGCGCGCTCGAGCGAGCCGGCCGTAGAGCAATGAATGCCGATCCGCAACTCTCAGCATATCGATCGCGATACCCTGCGCGTTGCTCGCCCCCGTGATCGTTCGCAGGCCGGCCAGGGTGCGACGTCAGATCAACTCAACCAGTCAGCAAATACCCTCTCCAGGCCCCGTGGCCCCTTTTCGATCGGAATTGCGCGTGTAGGTCGGAGGCAATAAAGAATGTTGAAAGTAACCTGGCCCATCCTGCTGAGCGCTGCCGCCCTGTTCGCCGCAAACAATACCATCGACCCACCAGTAACGTCCGACATCTCGGCTCCCGAACACGCTCTCATCCGTCAGACGCCGCACACTGAAACGCTGCTCACGGATACTCCTCAGAAAACCGTTGTTGTTAAGCACGGAAAGGGCGCCAAGACCCTTGCTTTCGAATCTATGGGCAAAACGGGCGCGAGCATGATGGCAGGACCTGCGGCAGGCATCGCTATGCCGTACGCCGAAACGGGCGTTGTGAAAGCGGCTCACTTGGGCAAAGAGTTCGTCAGCCGGCACGGCATAGACGGCAAACACATTGAATTCGACGCTCTGGCGGGAACAACAGCAGGCGTGTCACTCAGACCGGGAAATATTGAAATCCTCATCCCGGTGAATCGGTATCTCATATCGGCACAGCCGGTCGCGAAAGATATTCGGCCCGTGCTGGTGAAGTTGGATGTGAACTTGAAAGATCAGGTCCGTATCATCGCTGCGCGCCACATCGAACTGAGGCAGGAGAAAAAGGGCCGGTTCGATGTCAGGCCCCCAACCACGCGGATTGAACACGAAGTCGAAGAAACAGTCATCTCCAGTTCCTTTGAGCGACTCCCGGGAAACGTATATCGTCTGGTTAACACAGATCCGCTCGCAGCTGGTGAATACGCCATCGTGTTTCGCGAAAAAGCCGCCTCTGGAAAATACACCGCCAATGTCGCGCTCAAGGGTACGCAACAGGAGTATCAGGCGCGAGACTCCTCACGATCGAGTCTGTCTGAGCTAATGAACCCAGCGAATCGCTCGACAACGATGGTAGTAAGTCCCACAAACTTCATCGCCTTCGACTTTCGCGTTTTGGCCTAGCCCGGAAAAATAATTGTTCGCCTCTCCGGATTCAGAATCCGTATATGGAGCAGAACCCGCAAACATCAACCCTCAAATTCTTGAAAGGAAGTTACACATGAAATACTCTCGATCCGCGTTTATCGCCGCCATCTGCGGCATCATCGCTTCAACAACACTGTATGCCGGAGCAGCGTGGTCCAGACCCGCGGTAATCCCGCCCGAGCTGGTCGGCGCCTGGACGCATACGGAATGGCAGGCCGGTGTTGGTCATTACGACCCCGACCGAGTCGACCAGTTCGATTATCGCAACCAGGATCCAGTCGGATGGACGGACTCATACAGATTCTTCGCCGATGGCAGTTACCAGCATTCCTACTTTAAATCGCTGGATATTCCGGGCTGCGATGTCAAGACACTGCGCCAGGAGCTTGGCTGGATCCATTTGGCGGGTGAATCCGTCACACTCGAGAACCGAACCGCGAAGTTCAGCGCTCAGGACCGCTGCCATCGTCAGAACAATTTCGATGGTCGGCCCGATAGGCCCGGCGAACCGCGCACATTCGAATGGCGTGTCGGTCGAAACCGCAATGGACAACTCACGCTGCTGCTCAGGTGCAGCGACGGCAGACAAATCGCTTACCATCTCGATCCGAGCGGCCACATCTAGCGGCCGTTCACGCCGGGGGCGGCCAATTGCTTCTCCTCGCTTTTCGTCAGGACAGTTACAGCCCGGCTTACTCTTCCTCAGCGCACCTGCCCGGCCCTTTCAAATTGACATATGCTGGTGAGATCACGATTAGCTTTCGTGATGCCGCGGGGAGTAAGCCGGTGCCGGCTGACGTATCTTCCGAGAACTTGACGCAGCTTCTCATCGATTGGAGCAACGGTGACACTCAAGCCCTGGACAAGCTCACTCCGCTGGTTTACCGCGATCTCCGCCGTCTTGCTCAGAGTTACTTGCGTGCCGAGTCTCACAACTATACATTGCAAAGTACTGCGCTGGTTCACGAAGCTTATCTCCGGCTTATTGACCAGCGCAACGTTCGCTGGCAAAACCGGGCGCATTTCTTCGGCATAAGCGCGCAGCTCATCCGTCGGATTCTGGTCGACCATGCCCGCGCTCGTAAAGCCGAAAAGCGAGGCGGATCCGCCGACGTGCTTCAGCTTGATGAATCCATCGTGGCGCCCGACACACAGAACGTCGACCTGGTTGTACTCGACAATTGCTTGCGGGCTTTGGCTGAAATCGATGCTCAGCAGGCCCGAGTCGTTGAATTACGCTACTTCGCAGGGTTGACGGTGGACGAGACAGCAGAGGTTATGCGCATTTCACCTCGAACCGTCAAACGGGAATGGAGGCTCGCGAAAGCGTGGCTGCATCGTGAGCTCAGCAACGCCACCTGAAGTAAGTGGAACCGGAACAGTGGCAGCGCGTAAAAGATGTATTCGCCTCGGCACTCGAGTGCGACCCTCGAGAGCGGCACTCCTTCCTCGACGCTGCTTGTGGCTTAGATGCCGAACTTCGCTTCGAGGTCGAATCGCTCCTCGAATCTGACGAATCGTCCGGCGATTTCATCGAGAAGCCTCCACCGGAGCTGAATCTGCTGCTCTCTGACGAGCGCCCAGCAGTCGCCGAAATCGGGAAGCGCGTCGGAGCCTACGAGCTCGTTCGCGAAATAGGCTCTGGGGGTATGGGAACGGTGTATCTCGCCGTACGGGCCGACGCCGAGTTCCAAAAACATGTTGCCATCAAGCTCATCCGCAAGGGCATGGAATCGGATCTGATTCTAAATCGGTTCCGCAAGGAGCGGCAAATCCTCGCGAGCCTCGAGCATCCGAACATCGCGCGCCTGATCGATGCCGGCGCAACCCCCGACGGACAGCCGTATCTGGTGATGGAGTATGTCGAAGGACAGCCCATCGACCACTATTGCGAAATGAGCGATCTGTCAATCCGCCAACGAGTTGCACTGTTTCGCGATGTCTGCGCAGCCGTTCAGTGCGCACATCAAAGCCTCATCGTGCACCGCGATCTGAAACCAGGAAATGTTTTGGTCACACCTCTGGGCCAGCCAAAATTGCTCGATTTCGGAATCGCCAAGCTTCTTGAAGGCCGACAGGATCCATCGCCAGCTCCGACCCGAACAGGCATGCCGCTCATGACTCCTGAATACGCAAGCCCTGAGCAAATACGCGCCGAGGCTGTAACTACGGTGAGTGACGTCTATTCGTTGGGCGTAATCCTGTATCAGCTTCTCGCCGGTCGGTATCCCTACACGCGCAAGGGCAACAGTATCTGGGAAGTGCAGCGAATCGTCTGCGATGAAGACCCGGCAAAACCAAGCTCGGTAGCACTTCGTGGCCCTTTGGATACCGCCGCTGAAAATGTCGTCACGCCAGCCAAAAACAGACTTACTCGTGAGCTACGGCCGCGCACAGTCAGCCGGCAATTGCGCGGCGATCTGGACAATATCGTTCTGAAGGCAATGGCCAAGGAGCCCTCCCGCCGGTATTCGTCTGCCGAGGCGCTGAGTGAAGACCTGCGGCGCTACCTCGATGGCGAGCCAGTTGCCGCGCATCCGCCCACAATCCGGTATCGCGCACTGAAATTCGCGAGACGTTACCGCACTTCCGTAACGGCTGCTGCTTTGCTGTTCGTGACTCTGGCGGGCGGCATCGTTGCAACCACGCAGCAGGCCCACAAGGCGCAACGTGAACGCGAGCGCGCCGAAGCGAGCTTCGAACGTGCAAACCGGGAACGGGCGCGTGCGGACAACGAAGCCGCGGCGGCGCTAGCCGTTAACGACTTTCTACGGAACGATCTGCTCGCGCAAGCGAGCGCCAACATTCAGGCCCGGCCGGATACCAAACCAAATCCCGACCTGAAGGTTCGCACTGCCCTCGATCGCGCGGCGGCTCGCATCACCGGAAAGTTCGATAACCAGCCGCTCGTCGAAGCCGCAATTCGCCAGACTATCGGCGATACCTACACCGATCTGGGCCTCTATTCTGAGGCGCAGACTCAAGTAGAGCGAGCGCTGACCATTCGCCGTCGCGTGCTCGGCGACAAACATCCAGACACGTTGACCAGCATGCAGAAGCTTTCCCTCCTGTGTTGGTACCGAGCCAAATATTCCGATGCGGAGCCGCTATTGATTCAAGTCGTGAATACGCGCCGGCATTTGCTTGGCAACGCAAACCGCGACACCCTGAGCGCCATGAATGACCTTGCGCTTCTCTACTGGTATCAAGGCAAATCTGCGGACGCCGAGCCCTTGTTCAAAACCGTGCTCGAGACCCGGCGCCGAATTCTCGGTCAAGAACATCCTGATGTGCTTAGCTCCATGACCAATCTCGCGGGATTGTATGTACAACAGGGCAACTACGCTTCCGCCGAAACATTCTTCGCCAAAGTCCTCGAGGTGCGCAACCGCGTACTCGGTCCCGAGCACCCGGATACGCTGCTCACCATGAATAATCTTGCGGTTGTCTATTGGGACCAAGGCCAGTATCGCCCGCTGAAAAGCTGTTCGCTAAAGTGCTGGCCGTGAAGCAGCGCGTTCTCGGACCGGAACACCCCGACACTCTAACCACAATGAATAATCTCGCAGGACTCTACCGCGATCAGGGCAAGTATTCACCTGCCCGCTCGCTGTTCACGGGAGTACTCGAGGTGCGCAGGCGCGTGTTGGGCCCGGAACACGCCCATACCTTGATCAGCATGAACAATCTGGGTCTGCTTTACCAATACGAACGCAAATACGCGCACGCGGAATCGTTGCTCAGCAAGACATACCAGGTGAGGCGGCGCGTTTTGGGCCAAGACCACCCGGACACGCTGCTCAGCATCAACAACCTTGCTTTTCTTTACGCCAATGAAGGAAAATACGATTCCGCCGAACCGCTTTACCTTCAGGTCATCGCAGCTCAGGCGCGCGTTCTGGGCCGGCAACATCCCAGAAGGCTCGCCACCATGAACGACCTCGCAGCGCTTTACCTGAAGCGGCACAAGTATACGCTCGCGGAGCCGCTCCTGCGTGACGCTTTGAATGACTTTCAGAACACGAACATGACTACTTGGGCCCGATACCGCTGTGAAAGCCTGTTGGGAGCCATTGCTGTAGCTCAAAACCGATATGCGGAAGCAGAGCCGCTCCTGCTCTCCGGTTACGACGGTCTCGTGAACACTCAACAAACCATCCCTTGGGAGCGGCGGCCCGTTATAAGGGAATGCGCAGAGTGGATTGTGCAGCTTTACGAAACTTCAGCAAGGCCAGACAAAGCAGCGAAGTGGCGCGAAAAAGTGCCAGCGCTCCATGGAGACTTACAGCCGTCCATCCGATAGGATGGGCCTCGATCTACTGCGCCACTGACGTGACCTCGTGCCGGCCCACAAAATCGCTCATGACCGCGTGCCGCAACACTTTCGGTGGTAACAGCCCTTCCGACAGAATGAAATCGTGAAATTCCTGCACTTTGAACTTCGAGCCCAATGCCTTCTGCGCTTCGCTACGAATATCGAGCAGCCGTGTGTACCCGTCAAAATACGAAACCGCTTGCCCCGGCATGCGATATGTGAACCGGTCCACTTCCTCCGTGGCAAAGGCCTCTGAGAGCGCGACGTCCTTCTGCAGCAGCTCCAACGCCTGCTGTCGAGTCACCTTCCCCTGCTGAAGCTCCGGATCCAAAAAAGCGCGCGCAGCACGAAGCAGGCGCAATTGCAGCGAAATCATCTTGCCGTCATCCGGCATGTAAGGCAGCATGAACCACTCGGCATACAGCGCCCAACCCTCCACGTTCGTGCTGTTAAACGCAAAAATCGCACGAGCATACGACACCCCGCCGCGGACCATGGATGAAAACTGTAAATCGTGTCCGGGCCGCGCCTCGTGCGCCGTCAATGTCCACGATGCAGCTGAGAACGTAAAATCGTCATACTCCAGCGGTTTCCCGCCCGGACCCGTAGTGCCGCCCGGAAGCACAAATTGCCCCTGCTCGCCGTGATTGTCAATCAGCGGCGGTGATAAGTAATGCGGCGCGGGTTGCTGCGCCGTTTCTGCCGCCGAAGCCTGGCGGATGATGCAAGGCCAATCCGGCAATGTAACCAGGTGCTCGCGCCGGATAATCGCTTCGATCTGCGCCAGCGTGCCGTGGTAAACCGGCATCACCTGGCTCGCCTGCAGCTGATCTTTCTTAAGTTGCTTGATTACGTCACGATAGTCCGATGAAGGCCAGCTATGCTCCTTCGCAACTCTTACCGCAAGCGTCTGCATCTGCTTCTGAATTTCGTCGAAGCTCTGATGCGCAAGGCGCGTCAGCTCTGCCGGCGTGTAATCCACACCCGCATTGTCCAAATTGATGGCGTAAAGTTCCGGAGGGAGTCGAAAATCCGTTCGCACATGCGGCAGAACTTCACGGCGGACAAATTGTTCGTATTCCGAAATTTGCTCTTTCAGCTTCCCGTACGCCTCTTCGTACCCCGACACCTTCTCCTTTTCGAAGAGTTGCCCGATGCCGGCCCCGTACGAACTCATCGTTGCCAGGTCGTGCTCCACTTCCCCTTGTGGCGGCCCCAGAAGCCCCGGTTTCCGCAGCTTGTCTCGAAAAACGTTTTCGGCGAGCACCGTGATCGGAGTGAACCCCTGCTCCAAACCCGCATAGCGTTTCAAGCGCACGACCGCGGCGGCACGCCGTTCCGCTGTGACGTGTTCCTGCAATAGCGTTTGAATGCCCGAAAACGCGGTGTTCGCCGCATTCATGTACGGCAGCAGGTGATCCTCGTACGCTTGCGACGCTCTTATCTGCCGCTCGCCTGCGTCGATTAGAATCTCTAAATCCTGCTTAACCAGCGCATCTTGCTCCCCGGCAACACGAGACCGCAGCGCCTCCAGCGCTTTGCCCGCATCGCGGCGAAAACGCTCAGGCCGGTCCGTTGCAGGAATTGTGATCTGCTCATCCGCCGTTCTGATCCCAAGCTGACTCGCTTGCTCGGGTGAATAGCGCGCCAAAATGTCGAGTAGAACTTTGGCGTTCTCGTTACTTTTTGCTACCCATGCAGGTTGTTGCTCCGCACTCAGCAGAAGCGGCAACATCGCGAGAACGGCTGGAACACGCATATCCATTGAGCATATGGTATCGGCTGCGGCAACCTATTTCGCATTGCACAAAACGCAAATCTCCATGCCGACTATTGCTGCACGGCCCGGCATCGCCACTCCATACACCGGCTGATACTCCACATTCGCCAGGTTTGTGAATCGCGCGTACGGGTGAAATCGCGACCGTGTCCATGCCGCCGAACCATCCACCAGCACGTACGCATTTCGCTGATACTGGTCCGTCGCGCCAACGCGCACCCGCGCCAGCCATCCTCGAGCAGATGTGCGCTGCCACGCCACAACCGCCTGCTGCGTCGGATAATTGAACACGTATTTCGATTGCAAGCCGCTCAACGCTGCTTTTGCGCCGTGTAATCCCGTGTACTCCACAGCAACCGATTGCGCGCTCGGCAGCGATATCGCAACGCTACCCTCCCATCCGGTGAAACGGAGGTGGTCGAAGTTCGTCGCCTGCCAGATAGCAGATGAGTTCGGCCTCACGTAATCGATGTCGTCCTGTTCTCGCCGGTGGAATCCGGTAACTGTTACTCGCAAGCGGCCGTTCGGATTCCAATCCACGCCGGCTTCGTAGTTCGCGGCCCTCTCCGGCTTCAGATCTGCATTGCCGAGATTCGCGGGATCGTGATAATACAGGTCCGTGTAGTTCGGCAACCGAAAGGCCCGGCTCGCCGAAGCTCGCATCTTCACTATCGACGAAAGCCAGTAACCGCCGCTTACATTTGGCGCAAAGATCGTCTGTCGAGCGCCGTAAAACTGCTCGCGAGCTCCAATGCTGAGAGAAGCGCGACGGAGCGACCGAATATCGAGGTCGCCATAAACCGCGCCTTGCTTCCTCGAATGCACGCCCAGATTGTTGCTCGCCACGTGATCCGCCGTTCCCTCAACACCGTAATAAATCTGCGCCAATCTCCCCACCCCATCGTGCCTCCGCATCGCAAGGTCCCATGCCTCGTCCTCATGCCGGTTCGTGTAAAAGCCGGGATTCGTCCGAAGCAGCACGAACAGATCCGCATGGCGTCGGTAACCGAGAGTGAACAGCGTCTTTTTGCCAATGTCCTGCGCAATCGTGGCCAGCCATGTCTTTGTCCGCTCCCAGGAATTGAAATTTCCGTAAAACTGGTCTGCCCCGAAAGGCCGATCATCAAGTCCAAGGAATACGCGCGTCAAACCAAGTCTGCTGCGCACCCACGATTCGGAAGAAAGCGCCAGGTTTCTGAAATCGCGGTCATCTTTAAATCCCCGCGAAAGCTCCCGCTCGAATGAGAACCGTTGCGACAGCAAACCTCTGTTTAGAGAAAGGAATCCGCTCTGTTCATTCGTTCCAAAGCTGCCGTAGCCGCCTCTTACACGCATCTCGATCGGATCCGGCTCGGTACTCGGGCGGGTAATAATGTTGATCACTCCGCCTACGGCATCGGATCCGTATAGAGTCGAGCCCGATCCGCGCAGTACCTCAATGTGGTCAATGGCATCCAGTGGAACCGGAATATCGGAATTGTAATGCGCCGACTGCTCATCGCTAATCCGGATGCCGTTCAGCAGTATTAGGGTCTGTTCAAACGAACCGCCCCGGATCGAAAAATCCGCCTGAATTCCGCTGGGGTCGCGCGCTTGCACATTAACCGACGAGTCGAGATCGAACACATCGGCGAGGCTTCCGAACAGCACCACCGCATCTCGCAGGGAATACTCATTCACCGAGCGATCTGCTTCCGCAAGTGGCGTCGGCTCCCACAACCCCGTCACAACCACGGTCTCCTGTTTCACCGGAGCAGAATTTTGGTTCGACGTGCCCGTATTCTGCGCGGCGGCGCGGAGTAAGGAGGCTGCAACAAGGGATGTCGCGATGTGCTTGATCACGGTCTACTAGCTTTTCAGTGTAGTGCCCCTCGCCTGCCGATCTGAGCTAATCTGAAGTCGACATGCCGCGCAGACGGAGCACGCGAAGGGGCGGTGCAACTCGAGCGTCTTGGGGCCGACCTGGTCTCACAGCGCGCTTCGGAGTTCCGCGACGTCAACTCGTTTTACTTCGCCGCGGGTCACAAAATCGAGGACCTGACGCTTCGAGAATAGTCGCGCAAGAGGAGCCGGCGTGTTGCTATCGAAAAGGAATTTCACGCAACCGCTGCCGGTTGCTCCAGGGATGCTTTTGCAAACGCAAGCACTTCGTGAACTTGTTGCTCCGTAACGTCAGGAAACCACTCCAGGAAATCGCTTGTAGTCGATCCTTTATCCAGGTGTTCGAATAGCGAGAAAACGGGGACACGCGTACCTGCGAAACACCAAGCCCCGCCCACCTTCCGAGGGTTTCTGTCTACAGCCTGGCACGCCTTCCAGTTCATGCCCTCAGTCTAGCGTCATCACGTGCGTGACTCGGCGTGCTCGCCCTTGCGTTACATCGCATCAGCTCCGCAGCCGTACGTGAAACGGCCATGCCGGTTTCAGCCTTCGTCGTACGATTGGTTCCTTTTCAAGTGCTCATCGGGCAGCGGGGGCATTCCTCCATACGTGGTGTACGCGTTGTGCGCACGAACAGGTTCGATCCTAGTTCGGCGCCCACTGCTCTTCTATCCAAATAGGCACCAGGAACGTGCTGCTCCTGTCGGCGCGCGACGGATCGCGATACACGGGACCATACGCGCGACAGGTGGGGCCGATAATGATGACACCGCTCGTGTTCGAGTCTTCATACCGGGTTCGATACGCGGTTTCCTTTTCTATCCCCGAAGAACCGAAGCCTAGGCATCGGGAACCGACACGGGTGAGTGTGTCGCGAACATTCCTCTGCATTGCACCAATCAGCACGGACACCTGGCTTTCATCGACTGCAACACGGATGCGAATTTCGCGGGAGTTCCAAACGCCGTGGCGGCCCGCCGCATTCCCTCCACTGGCGCTGGACTCCCAAATGCGGCCGAACTGTTCAACCCCCAAACGAGGATCGTAGCTTTCGATGAACCGGCTCTTGCGCGAGGGATCAACGTATACGACTCGCGCATTCCAGTACAGA
>JAFAQG010000222.1 GCA_019246575.1 Acidobacteriaceae bacterium | reverse complement strand
TACACGCCTGGTACGCGAAGCAGGAAGACCTGGAACGAGCGGGCCGTCTGCACATGATTGCGGATATTACGCCTTCGCAGTTGACCCACGATACAGCGGCAGTCGAGCGCGTCGCGGGTCCGGAACGTTCTCGAACCGCATTCGCATGGCGAACCATGCTAAAGGACGGTGTGAAGCTGGACATCGGCTCCGATATGCCCGGGCTCTATAACAAACAGGAGATCTCGCCCTTCGATCCACTCGCCAACATGCACGATGCCGTAACACGAAAGTGGCATCCGGAGCAGGCGATCACGACCGAAGAAGCGATCGAGGCCTACACAATCAACCCTGCTTTTGCATCGCACGAAGAGAACCGTAAAGGAAGCATCGAGCCCGGCAAATTAGCCGATTTGGTTGTCGTGTCCGACGACATCCTCACCGGTTCTCCCGAGAAGATGGTTTCCGCCAAGGTGTTGTACACGATCGTTGGCGGCAAGATTGTGTACGAATGCGCGCGATGACGCCGGCATCAACCGCGCAGATCAATCGAGGCCTCCGAATGCAATCAGTTTTGTCTCGAGATATTCATATAGACCTTCCGCGCCCGCCTCTTTGCCGAGCCCGCTTTCTTTCCATCCTGTAAACGGCACTTCGGTGCTCTGCGGAGTCCATTCGTTCACGCCCACCATGCCGAATTCGAGACGTTCGGCCGTGCGAATCGCCGCGCGAAGGTTGTTGGTCCAAACGTAAGCGGCAAGGCCATACCGCGTACGATTCGCCATCGCGATAGCTTCGTCGGGCTGCTCGAAGGTGGTAACCGGCAACACAGGGCCGAAGATTTCCGCTTCGAAGAGCGGTGTCTCGGGCTGCACTTCGGTGACGACGGTCGGTTCGTAAAAATATCCGCGCTTGTGCGCATCGGGGCGCTTACCGCCAAGCGCAACCTGCGCCCCTCTGTCGCGTGTCTCCTGTACCAGCTGTTCCACTCGATCCCGCTGGCGCGCATTGATCAGCGGCCCGACATTCGTATCGGGCTGCAATCCATTTCCGACTCGAAGCTCTCTCGCGAGCGATGCCACTCGTTCCGTGAACTCGCGGGCCACAGCGCCGTGTACGAGAAATCGTTGCGGTGAAATGCAGACTTGGCCGGCATTTCGGAACTTCGCAGCGACTGCGCCCGTCGCAATGCGATCGAGATCGACATCGGGAAAAATCAGCACCGGAGCGTTGCCGCCAAGCTCTAGCGAGAGCCGTTTCACAGTCGCGGATGCGCCATCCATAAGCAGTTTGCCGACCTTCTGGCTCCCGGTGAAATGAATCTTGGCGCACGCCGGATTGCGCAACAGCTCCTGTCCCATGCTCTCGGGCTCGCCGTTGATAAGGTTCACCACAGCGTCGCCAATACCGGCTTCGACAAGGACGTTCACCAATTCCATCGCGGTGAGCGGCGTGTATTCCGAGGGCCGGATCACGACTGTGCACCCGGCCGCCAGCGCCGCCGATGCTGCGCGTGCGACGTTGTACGCGGGGAAATTCCATGCCGTGATCAGTCCGACAACGCCCACGGGCTGGTGAATCACAAGTTGGCGCTTGCCAACATTTCGCGACGGCACGAAGCGGCCATACGCGCGCTTGCTTTCTTCGGCAAACCACTCGAACAGATCGGCCGCAACGCCCCATTCTCCTCGGGCCTGCAACAATGGCTTGCCGCTCTCGAGCACCGTCGTGCGGGCCAGGTCCGCAGCGCGTTCACGAATCAGTTCGGCTGCTTTTTTTAGTGGGGCCGCGCGTTCGTAAGCTGTCTTTCTCGACCATGGTGGAAATGCGGCCGCTGCGGCCTCAATGGCTCGGCGGCAATCCTCAGCGTTGCCGAACGGGACGGTTCGAGCGACTTCTTCCGTTGCAGGATTCAACACCTCCCACCTGCCTCCGTTCGAGGCATCCTGCCATGCGCCACCGATGAACTGCCGGTATTCGTACGTCATCGCTCGTAAGCTATGTTGCCGGCGAGAAATGTCATCTCGACACGAATCTCGGCCAACGCCTCAGGTTCGGCGGCCAAAGGATCGGCCGAGAGCACTGCTACGTCGGCCCACTTGCCGGGTGTCAGGCTGCCGCGGTTGCACTCATCTCCGGATGCGATCGCGCCGCCCATGGTGTAGGCGTAGAGCGCTTCCTGCGCCGTAATTGCCTGCTCCGGAAGAATCGTCTCCCCGACGTTTGTGCGCCGCGTGACCGCAGCATATATGCCGCGCAGCGGATTGTCATCTTCGACCACCGGCGCATCGGATGAAAGCGCGACCGTCAACCCCGCATCCAGCATGGCGCGAATCGGATAGGTACGCGGAAACAACGATTCCGGAAGCATCTCAAGGAAATTTCCGCCCAGCTCGTAAAGAAAGATGCTCTGCGGAACTGCAATCACGCCGAGCCGAGCCGCCCGCCGGAGCTGTTCGGAGCTGGGCAGCCCGAAATGCTCGATGCGGTGAGCGAGCCGCTTCGGATGCGGTCCCAGGCGCTCGTACCTCGAAAGGACCATGTCGATTGCAACGTCGCCGATCGCATGGCTCGCGATTCTCCAACCCTTGTCCTGCGATTCCTGGCACAGCCGCAACAATTCTTGTTTTTCAAACCGAAGCGTTCCCGTGGTGTTCGCGTGCCGGTAGGGAACGCTCAGCGCTGCAGTCGCTCCGCTCAGGCCTCCATCGGCGACAAACTTGACGGTATTGACTCGCAACATATCGGATACGTGCTGCGCCGGAAGCGGCACAGGATCGCGTCTGCCGTCCACACGCCGTAACGGCATGACGTTCACACGCGCGGGCAATGCGCCTCTCGCATCCATATCGCGGTAGACGTCGAGCAACTCCGGCGTGACACCGCAGTCGGAGGAGGCCGTGATGCCGAGCGATAGCTGATGCCGCAAAGCCGCTTGAATCATCAGCTCATAATCGGACGCACTGGGCTGCGGCATGACTCGATTGATCAACCCCATTGCCGTTTCGTGAAGCAGGCCGTTGGGCTCGCCGTGCTCGTCATATTCAATGACACCGCCCGGAGGCGCGGGCGTAGTCGCGTCGATTGCTGCCCGCCTGAGCGCAACGCTGTTCGCGGCGTAAATGTGCCCGCAGGCGCGCGTGAGTACGACAGGGCGACTTGGGGCTGCGCGGTCGAGATCGTGGCGCGCAGGTTTCCTCTTTTCTGCAATCGCGATCTCGTTGAAGCCGCGTCCGAGAAGCCACTGCTCTGGCGGCAGTTCCTTGTCGCGCGTCGCGACGGTTTCGACAAGCGCATCGATGCTCGCGGCGCGCCGAACGTCGAGCATGGTAGAAAGCAGATGTCCCATCTTCCAGACGTGCGCATGCGCGTCTGTGAATGCGGGAATCACGGTTCGGCCGGCCAAGTCGATGACGCGTGCGCCCGGCGCGGCCCCTTTTCGCACCGTATTGGAGTCTCCGACGTACGCGATGCGCCCATTGTGAAACGCAACCGCTCTCGGCTCTGTAGTACCGTCCATCGGCAACACGTTGCCGTTGACGAGCAGCACGTCGTGCGCGGCCGGAGTCATCCGCGC
>JAFAQG010000220.1 GCA_019246575.1 Acidobacteriaceae bacterium | reverse complement strand
TCACCCAGAGAGCATACGCATAACTCCCGGACGTTTCGCGGCAGCACCAGCGATCCTGGTTTCCGGCGGCGATGCAACAGCCTTCGTCTACGGGCTGCTCGAATTGGCGGACCGGGTTCGTTACAGCCTCGATCCCGCTATTGCGTTGCATCTGAATCAGGCGAGCGAGGACAAGTCCGCGAACGAGGTCAGGAGCGTGGCTCGAGCCTTTTGCAGCGAGATCGAAGATAAGCCCTGGTATTACGACAAAGATTTCTGGCGCGGCTATTTGGACATGCTTGCGGCAAGCCGCTTCAACCGTTTCAATTTCGCCTTCGGATTCGGATATGATTTTCCGCGCGGGGTCACAGGCGATTACTTTCATTTCCCTTACCCCTATCTCGTCGATGTGCCCGGATACAAGGTCCGCGTCCTTCGGCTCACCGCCAAAGATGGACAAAATCCCGGTCCGCTTAGCGATAGCGAACGGGAAAAAAACTTCGAGACTCTACGGTTTATTGCAGCGGAAACCGCTCGCCGCGGCCTGCAATTCCAGCTGGGCATTTGGACCCATGCCTATCAGTGGACCGACAGCCCTCATGCTGACCATCGCATTGAGGGTCTCTCGCCTGAAACGCACGCCGCGTATTGCCGCGATGCTCTCGCACTCATTCTGAAGGCCTGCCCCGAGATTCAGGGACTGACGCTTCGCGTTCACGGCGAGAGTGGAATCCCGGAAGGGAGTTATCCGTTCTGGAAGACACTATTCGAAGCTATTACGCATTCGGGGCGCAAGATCGAAATCGATATGCATGCGAAAGGGGTCAACCAGATCATGATCGATATGGCCCTCGACACAGGCATGCCGGTCAAATTGGGAGCGAAGTATTCGGCCGAGCACCAAAGCCTCGGCTATCATCAGGCCGACATCCGCGAGCTCGAGATACCACAGCCCGACCGCATGGAAACGGGCTTATTCAACGTCAGCAACGGCGCTCGGCGCTTTACGCGTTATGGATACGCCGACTTCTTTCAGCAGGGAAGCCGGTACAAAGTGCTGTTTCGCCTGTGGCCGGGGACGCAGCGGCACTTACTCTCGGCTGATCCAGAAATGGCAGCCGCGTTCGGACGAACCGCTCACTTCTGTGGTGCCGCGGGCTTGGAGCTCTGCGAGCCTTTGACCTTTAAAGGGCGCGAAGGATCGGGGCTGCCGGGCGGACGGTGTGCTTATGCAGACGCGTCCCTGAATCCAAAATATGATTGGCAGAAGTTCGAATACTACTATCGCGTATGGGGGCGTCGTCTCTACGATCCGAACTCCGATCCGGAGACTTGGCGCAGATATCTAAAGAATGATTTCGGCGCAGGCGCAAACTCTATGGAAGCCGCCGTCGCGAATGCCTCTCGTGTTCTTCCGCTGGTAACCACGGCCCACCTTTCCTCCGCGTCCAATCATTCTTTTTGGTCCGAGATCTACACCAACATGCCCATCGTGCTCGGGAGCGAACGTTCGCCGTATGCGGACACGCCCACTCCAAAATGTTTTGGCACCGTAAGCCCTCTGGATCCGCAACTGTTTTCAACTATCGTCGAGCACGTTGCGGATTCCCTCGCCGGCCGCCCCAACGCAAAGTATTCACCCGTAGAGGTTGCACAATGGTTGGACGACTTCACCGCAGCGGCTTCGGACGCTTTGGCGAGCGCTCGCCGGCAAGCACGATCGAATAGCGCGCCCGAGTTCCGGCGCATCGAAGAGGATGTTCTTATCCAGAATGGTTTGGGACAATTCTTCGCGGCGAAGTTGCGAAGCGGAGTGCTGTATGAGATTTACCGGCAAACCGGCGATCCCGAGGCGGCGAAGATAGCGGTTGCGCAATACGCGAAGGCGCGTGACGCCTGGGCCGCGATGGCACGCCGCGCTCAAAGGACTTACCGCGCGAACATCACCTATGGCGATGTGCCCATCCGGCAAGGCCATTGGACAGACCGGCTGCCGGATATTGTGAAGGATCTCGATGCGCTGCAGGCTGCTGTACAAAGCAAGCCGCCCGCTCAAGCGAGTTCTTCGCAAAAAGCGGCACAGGCCATCCACGCTGTCCTGCAAAGAAGCAACCGTCCTTCGATTGACTGCAGTCACACGCCGCTCTCGGCTTTCCAGCCCGGCAACCCATTCGCGCTAGCATTGGACATCCCCGGCGTCGGTGCACATGCAGCGCCCTCTTCGGTGCTGCTGCACTATCGCCATGTAAACCAAGCAGAGCGCTGGCGTTCAGCCGAAATGCAGAAAGTGGAACGCACGTTCCGGTCCGCCATTCCGGGTGAGTACACGAACTCACCCTTTCCACTCCAATATTATTTTGAACTCCGGCGCAGTGCTTCCGAGGCTTGGTTGTACCCGGGATTCAATGCCACGCTATCGAACCAGCCTTACTTCGCAACCTATAGACGAAAAGCATGAAAACAGAGCCGCAGTGCGCGGTTTGACCTGGCCCAAACGCGCTACGCTGAGGAGAGCGAGGCAGTCCAACAATGCGCCTGCACATACACGTAATTTCGGTTGGTTTAGGAATAGCGCTGTGTAGTTATTCGTTCGCAGGTCCGCCCGCTGGCGCTGCCGGTTTCGCGGCGGGACGAATTTATTCCGGTACGGGCCGGTCTTTAAGCTCACCACGTGGCGCCATCGCTGGTCCGGGAATTAGCCGCCCGCCATATCCGCCTGCGAATGTCGGATATTGGAGTGCGAGCGGATTCCATGGCTTCACACGACCGGCCGGAAACGTGAGTATCCGGCGCAGTTCCAACCATCGACGGGACTATTCGCGCGTTCCGTACCCGTATTTCTTCGCTCCGTACTACTATCCATTTCTCGATTACGCGAGTGCGCCGTATGACGATTACACGGAATACCTGCCGGAAAACGTCGGTCCAGACCCCGCTCTGCAAGGGCTGGCACAGGGACAAAGCGTCCTCGGACAGCAGGTCCAGAACCTGACGGCAGAAATTCAGCAGCTTAAGGCCGGACAGATTCAGCAGCCCGAGCCAAACGGAACCGAAGCCGGAGCGTCGCCCCAAACAACTCCCATCACACTTGTGATGCAGAACGGCAAACAACTGAAGGTGCAGAACTATGCGGTTATGGACGGAGTGTTCTGGGATTTCAGCGGTGAGCCGGCGCGCAAGATACCGATTTCGGATATCGATATTGATGCGTCCACAAAAGCAAGCGAAGCGAGTGGGGCAGAATTCCCGCAGTTGACGGGCTCTTCCGGCGAAGGCGGAAACTAATAGGCCGGCAAGAGTCTAGATAACTGCCCCGCCCAACAGCCGCAGTTGAGATATCATGGACGCTGTCTTCCGGCGCGTAACAGCGCCCGGCTAAGTAAACTTCAAATGGCAATGACAGCACGCGAGGCATTCGAGAGAGGCACCGGCACTTTCAACGCTGACGACATTGACGGCTTTGCCGAAGTGATTGGGGATGACGTCGTCTTTGAAGCGGCGGGCGGAGTCCGCGGAAACGGCAAGCCAGCCTGCGTCGAATTCTTCGGCAGCTGGTTTGATGCCTTCCCCGATGCGCACGTCGACGTGCACGGCGTCCATATTATCGACGATGTCGCCGTTGAGGAGGGCACCTTCACAGGCACACACAATGGCGCGCTCAAAACCCCCACGGGCGAAGTCCCGCCTACCGGTCGTCGCGTCACAATCCCTTACATCCAGGTGCTCCGCTTCCGGGATGGCAAGCATGTCTCCTTCAACTTGATGTTCGACCGCCTTTCGATGCTCGAGCAGCTTGGCCTCATTCCCGAGTCATCTCTCGCCTCCGGCTGAAGCACGCCTTGATTGATCCCCGGGCCCGCCGCAGTCTTCGATACGGACAAGCTGCTGAAACACTCTAAAATCTCCGCATAATCGCGGCTATACGCGGCGCATGCCATCATCAGCAGCTTTGCGCCGATCCATGGGTTGTGCCTTGCGTTCCGGCTCCGTTCGAACTGTTGCAAAAACACAGGTCATCCTCGATTGCGAACGGAACAGTGCTTCGCGAAACGAAGAGATTCCCGGTTGGAATCGGAGTAACGCGTGAAACTCAGAAAGCCCAAGTGCGTTTCATTGGTGCGGATGAGAGGACTTGAACCTCCACGAGATTGCTCTCACTAGAACCTGAATCTAGGGCTGGGCGTTTTCCAGCTATCCGCACCACGTATTTTCAACAACTTACACCCTCCACTACCCGCCTGAGTTGGCTGGTTTACGGCCAAATTGTGGGAAAAATTGTGGGAAATGTAGACTCTACACGGAATGTTAATGCTGGACGACCGAGAGGACTACGCTCTCTATAAG
Organism: Acidobacteriaceae bacterium; assembly: GCA_019246575.1. Next base: position 289 of record JAFAQG010000220.1, on the reverse strand, counting down.
CTCCTCTCGGGTTACGACCTCGCTGTCGAGCGAACCAGACTAGACTTCGCCGATCTCGCTTTCGAAGGCATTGGCCCCGGCAATCACCCGGTCATGGTCGGCATCGAGCGCAAGCACATGGGCGACTTGGCCCAGTGCGTAATCGACCGGCGCTTGAGCGGCCATCAACTGAAAGGCATGGCCGAGATGTACGACTACTGCTACCTTCTCATCGAAGATCAATGGCGGCCGGACCAGTCGGGCGGCATCGAGGTCTACCGTGGCGGACGCTGGACCCCGCTCTATGCCG
>JAFAQG010000971.1 GCA_019246575.1 Acidobacteriaceae bacterium | reverse complement strand
TCCCTTCCACTGGTTGCCCGTCCACTTCCTTCGGACCTGTCCAGCCCTTGGGCGTTCGCAGAATTAGGAGAGGCCACTGCGGGCGGTCAGTGTTGCCGTTATTCCGCGCGCGATTTTGAATCGCGCGGATTTCAGCCAGAATCTCTTCGAGCCCTGTCGCGAGGCGCTCATGCATCGTTGCCGGATCACTGCCTTCGAGAAAACGCGGTGCGTAACCATACCCAACAAACAGGTCGCGCAGCTCCGTATTCGGAATGCGGGCAAGGACAGTGGGGTTTGCGATCTTATACCCGTTCAGATGCAAGATGGGCAAGACCGCGCCGTCCATTGCAGGATTCAGGAACTTGTTAGAGTGCCAGCTCGTCGCGAGCGGCCCTGTTTCCGCCTCTCCGTCGCCCACAATGCAAGCGACGATCAGGTCCGGATTATCAAACGCACCGCCATACGCATGAAGAAGCGCATATCCGAGCTCGCCGCCTTCGTGTATCGAGCCGGGCGTCTCAGGCGCAACATGACTCGGAATGCCATAGGGCCAGGAAAACTGCCGGAACAGCCTCTTTATGCCGTCGCGATTCTGCTCGACGGCCGGGTAGATCTCGCTGTAGCTTCCCTCGAGATACGTGTGCGCAACAATACCCGGCCCGCCGTGCCCCGGACCGATGACGTACATCATGTTCAGGTCATGTTTGCGGATGAGTCGGTTCAAATGCGTATAGATGAAGTTCAGTCCTGCCGTCGTGCCCCAGTGACCGAGCAGCCGCGGCTTGATGTCGCTCTCTGTTAGCGGGCGCTCGAGCAGCGGATTGTCCTTGAGATAAATCTGTCCAACTGTCAAGTAGTTCGCCGCATGCCAATAGGCATTTAGTTTGTCGATCTCTGAGGCGCTGAGTGTGGGCATGTTGAACCTCCAATTAGGAACCGCGTCCGGCCTGAATGAGTTGTTCGGCGTGGCGGAGCGCTTCGGCTGTCACGTGCTCCCCCGACAACATCCGTCCGATTTCGCGCGCCCGCTCGTCGCGCTTCAATTCTTCTACTTGGGTCGTAACGCGGCCCTTCTTCTCGCGCTTCGAAACGGCGTAGTGGTGATCCGCGAATCCCGCGATCTGGGCGAGATGAGTAACACAAATAACCTGGTTGGTTCGCGACAGAGTCTTTAGCCTCCTGCCGACCGCCGCTGCCGCGGCGCCCCCGATTCCGGCGTCGATCTCATCGAACACAAGCGTATGCATGGTTCCCTGTTGATTGCCGGTCCCGGCTGCGGTTTTCAATGCCAGCGCAATACGCGACAACTCGCCGCCCGATGCAATGCGCTCTAATGACCGCAGTTCTTCCCCGCGATTCGGCGCCACCACAAAGGCTATTTCATCCACCCCCGCCGCAGTTGGCGGACCGCTGCGCACGTCGATCTGAAAACGCGTGCCCGCCATCGCCAGGCTTTTCAGCTCGCTCTCTACTTGCTTGCTGAGCTTTGTCGCCGCTTCGGTTCGCATGTCCGTCAGCTCGCTAGCAAGCTTTACGTATCGCTCGCGTGCGCTCTCTATCTGCTTTTCGAGCGCGATGCGATGCTCGGCCGCGTTCTCTACCTCATCCGCTTTGCGGGCCACGTCTTCGCGAAATGCAAGCACCTCGTCGATAGTCCCGCCGTATTTTCGTTTCAAGCGGTCAAGCGCTGCCAGCCGGGACTCGACGTCTTCTAATCGGCTCGGATCGCCTTCCAAGCGACCCAAGTAATCGCGCACCGCGAACGCGGCTTCATCGATCACGACTACAGCCTGCTTTAGCGAAGCCGCGGTATCCGAGAGACTCTGGTCAATGCGGGTCAAATCGTCAAGGCGTTTCATCGCCTGCCGCAGTTGCGTCGTGGCACTGTCTTGACCTTCATACAAGAGGTCGAAAGCCGCGCTCGCATTCTCCTGCAATCGCGTGACGTTTTGAAGAACTTTCTTCTCCTGCTCGAGGATGGCATCCTCGCCGGGGGCGGGCTTGACCCCATCAATTTCGTTCCGCTGAAATGTCCACAGATCGAGCAGGCGTAGCTTCTCCTGCTCGTTCTGGGTCAGCTCGGCTAACCTCTGTTGAAGCTCGCGCCACTCTGCAAACGCCTCCGCCACTTGGGTCAGCTGGCCTTCGCTGCGGGCGTACTCGTCCAGAAGCTCGCGCTGTGCCTGGGTCGAGAACAGCCGTTGCTGCTCATTTTGGCCGTGGATGTCGCCGAGCGCCGGAGCGAGTTGCCGCAGGTATGCCGTCGTGGCGGGCCGGTTTGAGACAAAGGCGCGAGATTTGCCATTAGCCGCAATCTCGCGCTCGATGATCAGTTCTTCGTCGCTGGCGAAATCGACCCCGGCCTCATTCAGCATTGCCCGTACCTCGGCGGTTCGATGGATGCTAAAGATTCCGGCGATGCGTGCGCGCGATTCTCCCGTGCGAATCATCTCAGCCGAGGCTCTCGCCCCCAGCAGGAGCCCCAGCGAATCGACGACCAACGACTTACCGCTCCCGGTTTCCCCGGTTAGTATGTTCAACCCCTCCTGGAACCGGATGCGAGCCTGCTCGACAACGGCATAGTTCTCGACAATGAGCTCCAACAGCATGTGACCGAATTATAAAGGCGCGTCTGTTACCCGCATTTCTATAATGAAAGCAAAGCAAGGAGAGAATCGTACTATTGCACGTTGCGATGGTTCCCGCAGATCTGACGCTGTGGGATATCTTTCAAAACCTTAGGCCTGTCCCTCTCGCCGTCATTGTGGTCCTGATTCTGTTCTCGTTGTATTCGTGGACGGTTGTCTTTTCTAAGGGCAGCGTGTTTAGCCGCGCGCGCCGCGAGAACCGGAACTTTCTGCGTGCGTTCCGGAAAGCGCCGAATCTGCAGGCCGTGGCGATTGCCAGCGAGCAGTTCGGATCTGCACCGCTGGTCGCCGTCTTCGATTTTGGCTACGGCGAGGTCGAGCGGCAAATCAAACAGCGCGGTTCACTGGTCAATAAGCCCGCCATCGAACGCAGTCTCCAGCTCGGGATCAGCGAAGAAGTTACAAAGCTCGAGATGAACATGAACTGGCTGGCAACCGTCGCATCGGTTTCGCCGTTCATCGGCTTGTTCGGGACGGTGTGGGGCATCATCGATGCCTTTCAGGCTCTCGGTAATGCGGGAAGTGCGAGCCTGCGCGCCGTCGCCCCAGGTATCTCGGAAGCTCTCGTGACCACTGCTATCGGCCTTGCCGCGGCGATTCCGGCGGCTATCTTCTATAACATCTTCGGAACGCGAATCAAGGAGATGGGCACTCGCATGGAGGATTTCGCCATCGAGTTTCAGAATCTCGCGGAGCGCGATTTCGGCGGCTAAATCGTATGCCGGCGCCTATTTCCTCTAAGCACGGCGGACATCGCGGACGCCGCTTCGGCGGCCCTTCCAGCATGTCCGAGATCAACGTGGTGCCGCTGGTCGACGTCGTCCTCGTGCTGCTGGTGATTTTCATGATCACGGCCAACGTGATGGAGTTCGGCCTGGACATTCAGGTCCCTCGTGTGCGGCGCGTGCAGAACACATCCGAAGACCTGCCGGTGGTGAGCATCAGCAAA
>JAFAQG010000913.1 GCA_019246575.1 Acidobacteriaceae bacterium | reverse complement strand
AGAAATACCGATCAGGTATTCCTTTTGATCCTCGCCTACCAGCAGTTGCTTACGTAGTCCGTAAATCGCTTCGCGCTGCTTGTTCATCACGTCGTCGTATTCGAGGACGTGTTTACGAGAAGCGAAGTGCTGCGCTTCTACCGCCTTCTGAGCGGCCGCGATGCGCTTTGTGATCAGGCGCGACTCGATGGGCACGTCCTCTTCCATGCCGAGCCGAAGCATCAGGTTCTGCATCCGCTCCCCGCCGAAGATGCGCAGCAGATCGTCTTGCAACGAAAGGTAAAAACGAGAGCTACCGGGATCGCCTTGACGTCCCGCGCGGCCTCGCAACTGGTTATCGATGCGCCGCGATTCATGGCGCTCCGTACCCAAAATGTGCAGACCACCGAGGGCCACTACTTCCTGCCGCTCGGCATCGATCTGGTTCTTGATCTCCTCCTTGATGCGGTCTAGCTCGCCAGGAGGGAGAAGCTCAGGCGTTTTGCCGAGTTTCTTCAATCGGTCTTCAAGTAGAAAGTCCGGATTGCCGCCCAGCAGAATATCGGTGCCGCGGCCTGCCATGTTCGTCGACACCGTTACTGCACCTTTGCGTCCGGCTTGGGCAACGATGTGGGCTTCGCGCTCGTGATTCTTCGCATTCAGGACTTCGTGCCGGATGCCCTCCTTTTTCAACTTGCTGGAAAGCCGCTCCGATTTTTCGACCGAGATGGTGCCGACCAGCACCGGCTGGCCCTTCTCATGGAGTTGCTTGATCTCTGTTGCTGCATTGCGGAACTTCTCTTCCTCGGTGCGATAGACGACATCAGGATTTTCCACTCGTCTCAGTGGCTTGTTGGTTGGAATAACCGTGACTTCCAGGTTGTAGATCTTGCTGAACTCAGCGGCTTCCGTATCGGCGGTACCGGTCATACCGGCCAGCTTCTTGTACATGCGGAAGAAGTTCTGGAAGGTGATGCTGGCGAGGGTCTGCGTCTCGCGCTCGATTTTGACGTTTTCTTTCGCTTCGACGGCCTGATGCAGACCATCGCTCCAGCGGCGGCCCGGCATAAGACGGCCCGTGAACTCGTCCACGATGATCACTTGCCCCTCTTGTACGACGTAGTCGCGGTCCCGCTGGTAGAGGATGTGAGCCTTTAAAGCTGCCTCCACATGGTGCTTCCACTCGATCGTGTCTAGACTGTAAATGTCCCTGAGATTTAACAGCTTCGCTGCTTTATCGAAGCCGTCATCGGTCAGAGCCACCGTGCGGTGCTTCTCGTCAACCGTGAAATCGCCGGTCGTAAGGACCGGTTGTCCCGGCTCCTTCGGTTCGATCACTTCGCCGCGCTCGAGATACGGAATGATGCGGTTGACGCGGTAGTACTTGTCGGTAGACTCCTCGCTCGGTCCGGCGATGATGAGCGGCGTGCGGGCTTCGTCGATAAGAATGGAATCCACTTCGTCGACGATTGCGAAATTAAAGTCGCGCTGGACGTAATCTTCCAGGCGGAACTTCATGTTATCGCGAAGATAATCGAACCCGAACTCGTTGTTTGTCCCGTATGTGACGTCGCAGTTGTAAGCTTCGTGCCGCTGCTGGTCGTCGAGATCGTGCACAATGGTGCCGACCGTCAACCCGAGAGAGCGGTGAATGCGGCCCATCCATTCGGAGTCGCGGCGAGCGAGATAATCGTTCACCGTGACCACATGAACGCCCTTGCCCTCCAGAGCGTTCAGGTAACTGGGAAGGGTCGCAACCAGCGTCTTGCCTTCGCCCGTCTTCATTTCGGCGATGCGCCCCCGATGCAGCGTGATGCCGCCGATGAGCTGCACGTCGAAATGCCGCATATTGAGAGTGCGCCGGCCGGCTTCACGGCAAGCCGCGAAGGCTTCGATCAATATGTCATCGAGCGGTGCACCGTTTGCGAGCCGCTGTTTGAAATCCTGAGTTTTTAGCGCAAGATCGGCGTCTGAGAGCTGTTTTAACTGCGGTTCCAGATCTCCGATGGCGGCCACAAGCGGACGAATCGCCTTGATTTCACGGTCGTGTTTGGTGCCAAAAATTTTGGCGAGCGTTCGTTCGATCATACCTGTGGCTTTCTTTCAGTGTAACTGGGGAAGCGGGTTTGCGCGGCGCTCGCGATTTCGCACGGCTTCTGTAACGCGCCGCCAAGTCTGGAGTACACCGGCAGTACAATGGGCTTGGAGGCAGGGGATGTTTCTTTCTCAACCCGCACAGCCGCGTGACCGGCGATTCCAACTTCGAGCGACTGCGTCGGAAGAGGAACTCATAAGAATCGCGGCCGAACACCAAGGCGTGAACGTCACTGAGTTCATCATGCGCAGTGCCCGTGAGAAAGCCGAGGAAGCGCTCGCCGATCAGACCCGGTTCGTTCTTGATGACGCGCAGTGGAAGCAATTCGTAGCGGCTCTGGATCGCCCAGCCCAAGATAAGCCACGCCTAAGGCGCCTTTTCAAAGAGAAACATATAGCCAAACGCCGCTCATGAGCGCCTCGGCGACGCCCGAGTTCGTAATCGGCAGACTCGATCGCGATTACGATCTAAGCAGTTTCGATTGCGGCAACCCAAGGCTCAACGAGTGGCTGAACAAATTTGCATGGACCAACCAGCAGTCTGACTCCGCCCGGACGTACGTGGCGCTCCAGGGCGCTTCCGTGGCCGGGTATTACGCGCTTGCGGCGGGCTCGGTTCACAGACATGAAAGTCCCCAGCGCATTGTGAAGGGGCTGGCTAAGCATCCGATCGGCGTTGTACTGCTAGCACGACTTGCCGTGCATCAGACCGAGCAAGGCAAGGGATTGGGCAAAGCGCTACTCTTCGATGCATTGACGCGTATCGAAGAGGCTGCCGACATAATCGGCGTACGCGCCGTGCTGGTCCACGCAATCGATGAATCCGCCCGGCGTTTTTATCTTCACTTTGGCTTCGAGGAGTCGCCCGTAAACCCATATCAGCT
>JAFAQG010000845.1 GCA_019246575.1 Acidobacteriaceae bacterium | reverse complement strand
AGGTGCGATGTACTCTTTGAGTTGTGACGCCTCGGATAGTGGTGGTCGGAAGCGCAAATGTCGACCTGACGACGTTCGCGGACCAGATGCCGCGTCCGGGTGAAACGATCTTCGCTCAAGGGTTCGAGTTAGGTTTTGGCGGCAAAGGTGCGAACCAGGCCTTTGCGGCTCGGCGGTGTGGCGCGGAGGTCGCAATGGTGGCGCGTGTTGGGGCCGATCTGTTCGGGCCCGCAACAATCGAGAATTTCCGTGCTCAAAATATCGACACGACTTGCGTGTTTTCGACACCCGACGTTTCGAGCGGGGTCGCGCCGATTTTCGTCGATAGCTCCGGGCAGAACCGAATCCTCGTAGCGAAAGGCGCAAACGACGCGCTGACTTCGGGAGACGTAGAGGCCGCCACAGATCTAATCCGGAAAGCGGATTTCGTGCTGTTGCAGCTCGAGATCCCGCTCGAAACCGTGTACTTCACGCTCCGGTTGGCGAAGACGCTCGGCGCACGCACGATTCTCAATCCTGCACCGGCACAACCATTAGATTTCGCCGAGTTGAGTCATGTCGATTTCGTTATTCCGAACGAGACAGAAGCGGAGGTGCTGGCGGGCGTTCGTATGCAATCGGCAGATGATGCGCGGTTGTGCGCTCAACAGCTACTCGAAAACGGCGTTCGGCGGGTGATCGTTACGTTGGGCAGCAACGGTTCGCTCTATGCGAGTCGCAACACAATGGATCACGTACCGGCGCACCCCGCAAGACCCGTCGATACGACCGGCGCTGGAGATGCATTTATTGGAAGCCTGGCGTGTTTTCTCGCCGAAGGGTATGAGGAGCTAGCGGCTGTGGCGCGGGCCAATGTGTATGCGGCGCTGTCGACACTTTCGGCGGGTACGCAGAAATCATTCCCGACGCGCGAGCGCTTTGAGGCCGAGTGGGCGCGGGCAGCCGTTAATTTCCGTGCAGCCTCCTTTCGGCATCACGCCACGCCGCCGTGTTCGGATTAGCCGGATTCCATACAGGAGTTTGCGTCCCGTTTGCGAGGTTGAGAACACACAGAGCGATCATCCGGTCTACTCGCGCCATGTTGTCGTAATCGATCTTCTGCCATTCGTCGCCGACGCGGTGGTAATCCGGATAATCGAATGCCACACAGAGCGTGTGCGCGGGTACACCTCGTTTGGCGAGGGATTCATTATCACTGCGCACGAAGTAATCGTTGCTCTCTTTCCTCTGAACGTAGATGCTGATTCCGGTGGCGCGTCCGGCTTGTTCGAGCAGAGTCGGAAGATTCGAATAATCGAACCCCGTTAGAGTGATCTTGTTCACTTCCCTGCCCTCGGGCGAATCAGTGCGTCCCAGTTGCTCGAGATTCAAGTCAGCGACGGTTTCGGCGAGCGGGAATGCCGGATGGGCCGCGTAATACTTCGATCCAAGTAAGCCCAGCTCTTCACCCGCGAACGTGATGAACACAATGGTGCGCTTCGGACGCGGACGGACGCTCGCGAGAGCTTTTGCGATTGCGATCACAGAAACGACACCGCTCCCGTCGTCGTTTGCGCCGTTATAGATCTGGTCTGCACTGTTTGGCTGCGGGCGCGCGGCCGCTTCCTTTCCTGCGGTTGCCGTCGTTCCTAGATGATCGTAATGCGCACTCAAGAGCACGAAAGTGTTCTTTAACTTCGGATCGGACCCCGGCAGGGCGGCCACAACGTTCTTCACGAGCGCCGGGGTCGCGTTTGCGCGCGGCGTATGGGGCGGCATAAATTTGTGGTTCACGAGGACGGCCGTTTGGAAATAGCCGGAGTCGCCTGCCGGCTCGAGCCCGATGGCGCGAAATCGTGAAGCGATAAATTCAGCGGCGGTGTCGAGGCCCGGCGAGGGCGTGTAGCGTCCCTGCAATGCATCCGAAGCCAAGAACGAGAGATCGCCCTTGAGTTCATCGGGCGTGATGGACGCCAATGCGCGCGGGAGCTTGCCCGAAATGTCCGCGGGACGCGGTCTCTGCAGACCAGGCGAGCAGGCGGAAAGGAGCAGAATCGTGACGGCGGCTCGATTAACTCGCGTCCGCATGGGTCGAAACAGCATTGGCGACTTCAGGATACGCTGTTGCGGCTGACCCGCTTCGTAGATCTGAGCTTCGCGCGAATGCCCCAGGCGATTACGACAGCGGCAGCCAAGGCGCCGGCGAAGAACCAGCTATAACGCTCGACGAGGACGACTGCACCGCGCCATTCATCGCCGACGAAATATCCGATAGCAAGAAACGTGGACACCCAGATCACTGCGCCCGAGTAGGCGAAACGTGCAAATACGGGATACTCGAGGCCGGACATTCCCGCGACAAGTGCGGTGAAATGACGCACGCCGGGTATGAAATACCCGAACGTGAGAAGCCAGTCGCCCATGCGGCGGAACCAGCGACGGATGCGGTCAACGTGTGCCGGCGTGACGTGAAGGTAGCGGCCATAACGGTAGATAGCCGCGTGTCCGGCAGTGCGCCCAATGATGTAGCTGAGCGAAATGCCACAGATGCTTCCCGCGACGCCAACTGCGAACGTGAGCCACAGATTCATGCGGCCCGTTGCTATGAGATATCCGCTGAACACGAGCAGCGTTTCATCGGGGACTGGAAGTCCCGCGATGCCGAACATCAGCAGTGCAAAAATGCCAGCGTACCCGTATTGCGAGATCCATGTCAGCGCGGATTCCATGCGCGGGGAACTCAGAGGATAGCAGGCGGCCGAGCACTTCGGGGTACCATTCGAGACAAAGTTTGGCGGTAGGGTTATCCGCGATGGCCAGCGCTTTGGGCTTAGGATCAGTTTCTAAGGTCGAGGTCGGTCCGCTGAACGGCTATGACTTTAGAGCCGTCCGTCGGCACAACAATGCCGTCCTAAAGACCGGCAGCCTGGGCGCTCTCGGCCGTCTTATTACCGGCCATAATCCGTCCATGCTTGTCGATGAGGATCGAGCGGCCAGCACCGTACTCCGTAAAGCTATCCTTATACGGCCTTGCCGCCGCGAAACGTGCCTTTGTTCGCGTTCTGGCTATCGGGAATTAAATCGGTGAGCTTCAATTCCATGTACCGAAGTGGGCAGGTAGTCGGAAACACTTTGCTACGCCATCGGTACTTACGGTGAAATCCAAGCCATCCTTCAGTATTGGTTGCTTACCAAACGGCGTAAGCCAGACGGGGGTCTTTAGGCTGCACTACGTAGCCGATCGGAGCCAAGAGGAAGAGAGGAAGAAGACGCGGCCAGGACGAATGTGGCGGTCGCCACTCTCGGTCCCTTTGAGTGCAAGTTTGTCGCCGTTGGCCAGCACCTGTAGGCCCGTAGCCCGGATTCAGCAAATTACTTAATGAAAAAGAACCCGGATGGTTTAGAGTTTTACCAATGTAGTCCTAAACAGATCTGTTCTGATCTCGCGATGTTGATGACGCTTAATGGCCGATAGCGTCTTTCATTGCTGCTGTAACTGCCGCTCTAAATCAGCAATACTTCCGGCAACGTCATTCTTCTGAGCGTATGTGGCGTCACGTGAGATCACCTGTTTGTACCAAGCAATGGCATCCCGCCGCGAATGCATGTTTTGATATGACGCCGCGACGTTATATGCGGCTTCGGGATCATTCGGGTCCAGGTTAGCCGCGCGTTCAAAACTGTCCTTTGCGGACTCCCAGTCTCGTAGCTTGAAATATGCTAACCCAAGTTGGAAGTGCATCCATCCGTACTTTCCGTCGGACGCTTGGATAGCAGCTTTACTGGCCGTAGCTGACTCAGCATACCGCCCTGCTCCGTAAAGGGCCCTCGCCTTCGTGTCGAGGAAAGATGCGTTGTTCGGCTCCGTGACCAAAGCTTGGGTGATTTGGGAGAGTGCTTCTTCATATACTCCCCGTTGGTTGAGTGCATCCGCGATGCGGGCTCGTGCACTCGCAATCGTGCCTGCTGATTTCTCTTTACCTTCAGCTTGCTTAATGCAGTCACGAGCGCTGGACAACGCTCGATCAAGATCACCGCCAAAATAGAAGGAATCGGCAGCTTCACAAACAAAGGTATAGTTGTTGAACTTCGATGCGGCTTCCAAGTAAGTCTCACCCGAATCGGCATACGCCTTTAGGTCCAGTAGATGCCACGCCTCCTGTGCCCAATCGTAGCTTTGGGCGTAGCCCGCTTCCACGAACTTTGCGAAACGTGCCTTCATCAAGTCCCTGCTCGGGAATGCCCGGTACATCGTAGAAAGTAGCGACTCTCGAGCTGGCAACTTTTGATAGGTTGACAGCAATTTTCTTACCGAGAAAAAGGAGAGTCGCTAATGAAGAAACCATACCAGATCGAATCGCAGCGGGCGGTGAAGCGGCTAC
>JAFAQG010000586.1 GCA_019246575.1 Acidobacteriaceae bacterium | reverse complement strand
CGCTGATCGCGTATTTCGCCTATTATCATTCCTAGAGAATCCATCTAGCGCGGAGAACCCGGTTCTCCTCACGGAGATACTCGATCGTCTGCTGTTGGTGCCGGTTCCTCCAGTCGGCCACCACGACCAGCAAGAACGGAAAAGGATCGAGCCTTCTCGCCCTCGTTTCCCTGCTTGTCGCAGACGTAACGAACCGTGACAACACTCGTTTATCAATCAGTTTGAATAACCAGACCATACGGGGAACCACGGGATGTTCCGATCGGTCTGAAGCTGATATTTTGAGAGCCGGAATGAAGAATGTGTTGCTCCGTAGTTTACTGACCATCTTTCTCGCGACAGGACCGCTGGCCGCCGGACCTTTTCGCGCGGGTGCAGCGAAGATAGATATCACGCCGGAGGATTCGCAATGGCTGATGGGGTACGCGGCGCGGCAATCGACAGGCGTCCACGACCGGATCTATCATCGAGTTATTGCTGTGGATGATGGGATGACACAGTTTTATTTGGTGTCCAGCGACTTGTGCCTGTTCTCGCCCAGCGTTTACCACGAAGCGGCGGAGCGGCTACACCATGAATTCGGCATCGAGCCGCGAAACTTCTGGTGGAGCGTGACGCACTCCCATGCGACGCCCGAAGTCGGACCGCCTGAGGTTTACAAAACGCTGCTGGGCCGCTCGGAACACGAGTGGAATCGCTCGTATGCTTCCTTCGTGGTGAATGCGCTCATCGACGGTGTGCGGAAAGCAAGGGAGAAACTCGAACCGGCCCGCCTCGGCATCGGCGTGGGCCTGTCGATGGCGAATATCAATCGACGGGCAAAGGATGTGGACGGACGCGTTTCGCTGGGTCTCAACCCGGAGGGCCCCGTGGACCGGCAGATCGGTCTGTTGCGGCTGGAGCGGCTCGACGGGTCGCCCATTGCCGTGGTAGCGAACTATGCCATGCACGGGACGGTCATGAGCGGAGCAAATCTGCAAATCAGTGGAGACGCTCCGGGCGCGGTGTCGGCCTATGTGGAACAAAAGGTGGGGGCGCCCGTTCTGTACGTGAACGGCGCGGCCGGCAACCTGGCCCCGATCTACAGCGTCTACCCGGACGCGCGCAGCGGCCACTTGTCGCAATTCAATGTGCTCCTCGGGGATCGTATCCTCGCCGCATTAGCGGCGCTGGGGCCCGCGTCGAGCGATGTCAGGCTGAGCACGAGCGAAAGGATTTTCGAGACCGCCCGCAAGCCGGGCCTGGAGTGGCCGGAAGGACTGGCCGCTTATACGCGCGGAGCCAGCGGCGGTACAGCTTTGGTGAGACTGCCGGTGCGGCTGCTGCGGATCAACGACACCGTGATCTGGTCGGCGCCGGTCGAGATGTTCTGTGAGATAGCAACGGCGGTGCGTGATCGGTCGCTGTTTCCGCACACCTTCTATTTCGGATACACCAACGGGTGGCTCGGATATCTGCCGACGAAGGTAGCTTTCGAGGAGGGCGGCTACGAGTCTAACACATCGGTGTTTACAGGCGCGGCGGAGCGGGATGTGCTGGAAGGCGTCATCACTTACTTACAGGCGCAGCCGCGCTGAGGGCTGACGCGGGGAGTTCAATGGAGGCTTTATGGGCATTTCCAAATTGCGTAGACACTGCCGCTTCGCGGCGCTATCTGTGACGTTCGTTTGCGGGCTGGCGGCATCGGCTCAGACTGTGCAGGTGTACCTCACCTCGCAAGCCGGCGATCGGATCACCGCTCAACCCCCTTTGCAGTTCAAGAGCGCCTCGTTGGATCACGCGGGATTCGCGATTGACAACAGCGCGCGATCAGGAGATCGTGGGGTTCGGAGCCTCTTTTCTCGAGTCTGGAATGATTTGCCTGAACCGATTAGAGCGGAGCGTGCAGGAGCAAGTACTTCAAGCCCTGTTCGACCCCGAAAAGGGAGCCGGTTACACAGCCATGAAAACAGTGATCGGCGCGACCGACTTCATGGCCGCAGGCCCGTTTTATACCTACGATGATCATCCCGGCGACATTCAAATGAAGTTGTTTTCGATTGCCCGCGACTTGGGGCCAAACGGGCTCATCCCCTACATTCAGCGGGCGCGCAAGTATGGTCAATTCGTTCTACAAGCTCCCATGGATTACCCGCCTGACTGGATGTTGATGGACGTTCAAAGCAATCAGGATGTAAATCCGCGTTTTTACGACGCCTTGGCCCAGTACTATCTGCGATACGTGCGGGAGTATGAGAAGCACGGGACCTTCATCGACTACGTAAGTCTGTTCAACGAGCCGCGCATTTATACGAAAATCGCGCCGCAGGAAATTCGAGACTTGTTGAGAGATCACGTGGGACCGCTGTTTGCGCGCGAAGGAGTCAAGAGCACCATTATGCCGTGTGAAACCAACAACCGAGCGCGCGCTGCGGAATACTGGCCGGTGATTCTGAATGACCCCAAGGCTCACCAGTTTGCGGGAGCCATCGCTTATCACGC
>JAFAQG010000500.1 GCA_019246575.1 Acidobacteriaceae bacterium | reverse complement strand
TGCGGCACAGCCGGCGCAGCGCTCGGCCCGTTACTGGCGGCCTGGATTGTTTTACCCGAAGGACAGCCCGGGCTTGCATGGTTTTCAGTCGCGGGATTGCTGGCTCTATTCTTTCTGTTGAATGTCGCCCGGTGGTACGCGCACCATCTCGCGGGCCGGCCGCACACTCACTCGCCTTCCGCGGGGCTTCATCCACAGTTGTCCCGGCCCACGGTCATCCTATGTTTGGCCGTACTGGTAGCTCTCATTTTTTCGAAATATTTCTATCTTGCGAGCCTCAGCAGTTATTACACTTTCTACCTGATCAGCAAATTCCATGTTTCTGTAGCGCGGGCCCAGATTTATTTGTTTCTGTTTCTCGGGTCCGCCGCGGCCGGAACACTGATCGGGGGTCCATTGGGCGATCGCGTCGGCCGCAAATATGTTATCTGGGCGTCGATCCTGGGCGTCCTGCCCTTCACTCTCATGCTGCCGTACGCCAATCTATTTTGGACAAGTATTCTGACGGTAGTTATCGGGCTGATCCTTTCCTCGGCGTTCTCTGCCATTCTGGTTTATGGACAGGAGCTGCTGCCCGGAAACATCGGCTTGATTTCCGGCGTCTTCTTCGGGCTCGCATTCGGTATGGGTGGCATTGGTGCGGCCGTTCTCGGCAAGGTCGCCGATACAACCAGCATCGATTTTGTCTATAAGCTCTGTTCTTATCTTCCCGCCATCGGATTACTTACCGCGCTTCTGCCGGACATCGATTCACCTCGCGTTCGCAGAACTCGCGACGTCACGGTAGATCTCGAAACGGGCGCTTACTCGAGCCAACCCTGAGCCTTCAACACTCGTCGGAATCCCGGACTGTCAAGCGATATCGCCGGGAAATACTCACCTACGAGCGTTCGTTTCCACACTAGCCGCGTGCGCTTACGTTCATCCGTAGTAGTGAAGTGATACTCGTATTGCTGCGCTCGAACGTATTTCGGCGGATGATCCGGAAACGGGTTACTGCGTAATAGGCTCAGCACGTCCTTGTCCCCCTCGAGGAGCTTGGCCACGAAATTCACGAACCAGGGATAGTCCTGATAACTCGACATAGCGGCAAACCACATCAGCCAATCCAGTCGCAAATGATACGGCGCAATCTGCGGCGGCCATCGCTTGACGTCTCCCGGTTTGCCTTTGAATTCATACTCGCGCCAGCGTGTCGCCGAAGTAACTACCGCGTCGTCGGTGCCCTCGACAATCACTTCGTATCTCGGCCTCGTGATACTTCCAAACGCCCCATAGGTCCCCACCAGGTGAAACGGATTGAAGCTGGTGTTCATGATCTGCCGCGCCGAAAGCATATTGATAACCACCGGTATGCTTAATAGTGCAACGATGGCTGCCACGCCGATATTCATCCACTGAAACAGCGGCGTGGGCGTGCTCATCGAAGGCGGCCGAATCGTCAGGTGAAGGAACTTGCCGTCGATAGTTGAAAATGCCAGGAATAGCGTCAGCCAGTTCAGCCACGACAGATTTCCGCTCGCAATGATACTCAGTTGGAAAATAATTGTAATCACGCCGGCAATGCCCGCGATCGGCTGTGGAAAGAAATAACCGAACGGCACAATCAGCTCCGAAAAGTGATTGAACAACACGCCCGTTTTGTTGACCCAGTGCGGAGCCCAATGGAAATACCAGCTCAAAGGATTGGGCATGGGCTGCGTTTCGTAGTGATAGAACAAACACGTCAGGTCGCGCCAGCACGGATCCCCGCGCAGCTTAATCAGCCCCGCGCCGAACATTAGCCGGAACAGCAGCCACCGGAACAGCCAGATCGGAATCTGCTGCGGCGTCACTCGCGAGCTGCCGAGAAACATGCAAAGGAAACAGGACTCGAGGAGAATCGATTCCCATCCGAATCCGTAAAATGTCTGCCCTATATTCACGAACGACAAGTACAGAACGTAGATCGCTCCCCACATCGCGGCCGGTACCCAGCTGCTGTAGCGCTCTGCGACCCCGCTGATTGCGATGGAGGACAAAATGATCCCAATCCACGCGGCAACGGTGAAGGCAATATCGCGCGGGAACAGGAAGAAGAGGCTGGGTGTCGCTCGAAACGGAACCTGTTTAACAAAAAGAGGAACCGGCAATAACCCGCGCTCGCCCAGCAGTGGGCGAAACTGGTTCAGCGCAACGATAAACGCGATCAGCGAGATTATGCCGATGCCTCGTACAAGCAACAGCCTGGTGATCCAGACGCCTCGGTCGTCCATTTCTCACCTGCCCGCAACGCGAGCTATTCTCCGATGATTTTAACCAGCACGCGCTTCCGCCGCCGCCCGTCGAACTCGCCATAGAAGATCTGCTCCCACGGTCCGAAATCGAGCTTGCCCGCACTGATGGCTATCACCACCTCACGGCCCATGATTTGACGCTTCATGTGCGCGTCGGCGTTGTCCTCGCCTGTCTGATTGTGTCGGTATTCGGACACCGGCTCGTGCGGAGCCAGTTTCTCCAGCCACTTGTCGTAATCGCTGTGGAGGCCCGATTCGTCATCATTGATGAACACCGATGCTGTGATGTGCATCGCGTTCACCAGAACGAGCCCCTCCGTCACTCCACTCTCGCGCAAGCACGTCTCCACCTGCCCCGTGATGTTGACGAACGCCCGCCGCGACGGCACATTGAACCACAGTTCTTTCCGGTAGCTTTTCACACTGCCAGACTACATCCGGCGATCCGATTTCCCCGTGCCCACCTCTTCCGACGCTGTCTGCACCACAATCTTCTCCGAACCTGCTGCCGGCTTGCGGAACAGCCCGATCGGCATTCGCAATCGCAGTACTCGTTCACGCGCGCGCTCTTCTTCCAGATTGCGGCTACGCGCGCGAAGCAGATCCTCGAGCGATACCATTCCAACCAGCTGTTTCCCTGTTTCGGCATCCACCACCGGAAAGCGCGTGAACCCGCTCTCGACCATGCGGTAGACCACCACCCGAAGCGGCTCGTCCGCGACAGCTACCGTCGGAGTGCAGCTCGCGATTTCATGCAAGCGTTTATCGCTCGCCATCACGAAGTGATCTTCAAACAGCTTCAAAAGATGATTGCGGCTGACGATTCCAATCACGCACCTGTTCTCATCCACGAGCGGGAACAGGTGCTGGCCGTGCGGTCTTTCTGTGCGATGAATCAAATCCCGCGCCTCGGCCAATGTCGCATCCGCCGGCAGCGCCACGACATTCGTCCGCATCACCTCGCGTACGAACAGAATCTCGAGCGGATCGAGCGCATATTCCCGGCTCAGATGATAACCGCGCCGCGCGATTTTCTCCGTTAGAATCGACCGCTTCAATGTCAGTACCGTAAACGCATGCGCGAGAAAACACGCCGCC
>JAFAQG010000452.1 GCA_019246575.1 Acidobacteriaceae bacterium | reverse complement strand
TTGTCACGGGGCTTCGGTTCATGGGCTGCCTGCGTTGAGCGCGTTTCCGGGCACGACTTGGCTCGATGTCGCGATGATACGCATGAACCACAACGGCACGCGCATGGATACGCCTTACACGCACGAAACAAACGAGCGCGGCGACGTGAACCAGGTAGTGACGCAGGTAAAGAAGATCCATGCACAAGGCGCGGGCATCATCAGCATGAAGCTGGTAGGAGAGGGGCGGTTCACCCGGCCGGAAGACCGGCAGGCCGCGCTTCGATTCGCATTCCAGCACGCGGGCGTCGATTGCGTGACGATCGGCTACAAGAACACGGCCGAGATTGATGAAGCGATCCGGAACGTAAACGCGGCGCTCGCCTGACCGAGCAGCTCAGGAGCGGCGGCAACGGTCGACAAGCTCACGGACGGCATCGACGACTACGTCGGGCCGCTCGAGTTGAATCCAGTGACCTGTTCCTTCTACTCGAACGTGCCGCCCGATAGCATTCCCGCGGACCCACTCGTCACGCTCGGCGATTTCGCGGTCGGTCGCATTTGCGGCTGAGAGTACGACGAACGGTACGCCGGGGGGAAGCGGCATGGCAATGGCTGCCTCGGCGCTCGCCGGCAGACACTCTAAGTATTCGGCCATGGCGCGGAACGACTTGGGGTTGCTCCAGTGCGAACGAACCATAGGCCAGATTTCGGGTGGGAGTTTTTGGACTTCGCCGACCAAGCGCTGCATAACCACCGCGCCTTCACCTGCTGCTGCGCGGCCCATCAGTTTCGGAACCCGTCTTCCTCCGCGGGCGAGCAGCGTCAATGCGGCCCGGACGAGGCCGAAACGCGCGAGGATTGCGCCGCGGCGCGACAGGCGGATGCCGTACATCAATTTTCGTCGTGAACCGGCATCGCACTTGGCCCAGGACTCGAGCGAGACGGGATCGACGAATACGAGGCCGGCAACATGTTCAGGGGAGAGAGAGGCGTACGCGCGAATCAACAGCCCGCCGAAAGAGTGCCCGACGAGAATGTATGGCGGGCCGATACGCGTCGCGGCGAGCGCTTCGCTCAGCTCCGAGACCATTTGTTGAACGGTTCGGGGTGCCGGCGGACGCGCATGTTCGCTCCATCCGAGGCCGGCGCGGTCGTAGCTGCAAACTCGGGTAAATGTCGCAATCTCGGGCTGGACCAGAGACCAGCCCAGCGAAGTTGCCGCGAGCCCCGCTTCGAGCAGAACGGCAGGTGCGCCGGAACCCTGCTCGTGCAGATGCAATTTCGATTGCCCGACTGCGACGACGCGACCGAGCGGACGGAAGCGGCGGCGGTCCCGGTATGATTCGATGCCTTGGTACGCGAGCCCTAGAGCGAGCAGCGCCGCAATAGAAAATACGATCGCCAATGCTGTGAACTCAATCCGCGACGATGAGTTCGCCCGGCAGGATGGGACGCGTTCTCGGCAGCAGGCCGAAAGTGGCGCCCAGTTCAACGGCAGCTAACGTGGAGACGTATGCGGCCAATTGGGTGAGATCGGCAGAGTGTGTTCTTGGCAGCGCCTTCCAGAGGATCAGGAGCGCGATCTGCGCGGCGGTAATGGCCCATAGTGCGCTGTAAAAATACCGCCGCTCCTGGCCTTCTTCTCGAGTCGAAGTGCCGGCCCTCGGCAGAAGTTTCAAGGCCCCCAGCAGCACGATAGTGAAAAGCACGGGGAAATAGCCGTACCAATAGATCTGGCGAAGGTACCAGCGTCTGGTCACGGCGGCGATAAGCAGCCCGGCGAGATTGAGTAGAGCGAAATTCAGGAGAGCGTTCCAGGCGAAGGTATAGCAGAGGCGGCGATAAAGGGGATTAGGCCGGTCCTCGCAGAACCGCAGAATATAGGGCCGCGGCTCAACGCCGGGTAAGGCGCCGTGTGTTGCGGCGATGCCTGTTCCGAGAACGACGATGGCGAGCCACAAGACATTGGCGATGCCGACGCCGTGCGCGAACAGGTTGAACGTTAATGGTCCGGGCGCGAGAAAGAAGACCCATATCCAGATGGGCCAGTGCGCCAAGCGGTAAAGCGCCTTATTGCGCACGCGAATTTTCTTCTGATGCGCATATTCCACCCTGTTGCCGCAAAGCATTCCTAAGATCGTACTACTAGCCCGAACACCCGGTTCGCGCCGGGTTCCTGTTTCCTGTGCTCCGGAAACCCTTTCAATTCGCTATACTTGAAGTTACAAGCCAATCCAAACGCCCCGCCATTCCACATGAACAGTCGTTTTAAATGGACCGTCGTCGGCAGCTCGACGGTCATCGTTGCCATGCTCCTCATCAGTGCGCGTAGCGGCCGTGCCGTCGGCAGCGATGAACATGGGAGCAATGATGTTTACGGTCACTTGAAGGTATATGTCGACGTTCTCGACCACATAAAACAGGAGTACGTCGAAGAGCCGGACATGAAGAGCGTTACGCTGGGGGCTATAGACGGCTTGCTCGAGTCGGTGGATCCGTTTGCCAGCTACCTCACAGCGGACCAGTACCGGCAGTATGAGAAGTCCGAGAACGGCGCAAAGGCCGGGGTTGGGCTTATTTTGGCGAAGCGTTACGGATATGTCGCCGCGGTGGATGCGATTCCCGGCTCACCGGGTGACAAGGCCAATATCAGCACAGGGGACCTGATCGAAAGTATCAATGGCGTCGCCACACGCGACATGCCTCTGGCATATGCGGAGGAGTTGCTGCGCGGTGCGCCGAATACAACGGTTGAATTGTCGGTTCTCAGGCTTCGAAACCCGGACCCCCAGAAGCTGACGCTCACACGAACAA
>JAFAQG010000016.1 GCA_019246575.1 Acidobacteriaceae bacterium | reverse complement strand
TAGTGCAGCTGGGGATTGGGTTGGAAAGGGTTCCGCGCGGAATTGGAATGGAGAGACAGCCATAAACAGGTGTCTCCCCGCATAGTTTGAAACCCACTCTTGATGAACATCACTAGCGGAGTTTCCGGCTACCCATGTAGTGCGCAGCGCTTCCGAAATATCTCGGATTCGGCGCATGAAGCCGTGTTCGGCGTGCGGTATCCTTCAGCCAACCGGCATGGTTCTCCACGCAATCGATTGGTTCATCGCTTCGTTTTGTGTCCTGCTCTGTTTTCTTCCCGCGTTGGCGTTCGGCAGGCGATCGGGGAAAAACACGTCGGAGTTCTTTGCATCGGGCCGCTCCGTCCCGTGGTGGCTGGCGGGAATTTCGATGGTTGCGACGACGTTTTCGAGCGATACGCCGAACCTGGTGGCAAACATCGTTCGAACTCAGGGCGTCGCCGGGAACTGGCAATGGTGGGCGTTCACGTTAACCGGCGTTTCAACGGTATTCTTCTTTGCGCGGTTATGGCGCCGGTCGGGAGTGCTGACCGACCTCGAATTCTACGAGCTGCGCTATTCGGGGAAATCCGCGACCGCTGTCCGTGGGTTTCGTTCCATCTATCTCGGCCTGCTGTTCAACTGCATGATCATGGCGACCGTGGATCTTGCGGCGTGCAAGATTGGGAACGTCCTGTTCGGGTTGAGCCGTTGGGAGACGCTGCTCGCGGTCGGGCTTTTGAACGTTGTCTTCGCGGCGCATTCCGGCCTGTGGGGTGTGCTCGTCATCGATATGTTGCAGTTCTTTATCAAGATGGCGGCGGTCATCGCTGCGGCGTATTTTGCGGTGGAGTTGCCGCAGGTGGGAGGGCTTTCGGGCTTAGTTGCAAAGTTATCGCAAACCCGCGGGCCCGGCGGACTGAACTACTTGAACATGCTTCCGGATTTCACCAATACCTGGACGCTTGCGGTGGCCGTTTTTATCATGCCGCTGACGGTGCAATGGTGGGCCGTTTGGTATCCCGGAGCGGAGCCGGGCGGCGGCAGTTACATCGCGCAGCGCATGCTGGCTTCGAAGTCGGAGCGAGATTCGCTCGGAGGAACGCTGTTCTTCAACGTCGCGCATTACGTGTTGCGGCCGTGGCCATGGATTCTGGTGGGGCTTGCTTCGCTGATCGTCTATCCGAAGCTGGAGGACATTCACCGTGCCTTTCCGAATGTGGATCGGAGCTTGATCGGTCCCGATATTGCGTTCCCTGCGATGCTGAAGTTCCTGCCTGCGGGATGGATCGGCCTGATGGTAGGCGGCCTGATTGCGGCGAACTCATCGACCATCTTGAGCCATCTGAACTGGGGCGCGTCGTACTTGGTGCATGATTTTTACCGCCGCTTTATGCGACCCGCCGAAAGCGAGAAGCATTATGTGCGTGCGGGGCGCATTGCCACGGTCATTCTCTTTGTACTTTCTTCGGCGCTGGTCTTTGTTTTGCAAACCGCGCAGGAAAGTTTCTACCTGATTCTGCAGGTGGGTGCGGGCACGGGTCTGTTGTATTTGCTGCGCTGGTTCTGGTGGCGCGTAACGGCCTGGTGCGAAATTGTCGCAATGATCAGCTCATTTGCCATCTCGGCGTTCTTCGTCGTCCTGCACAGGCGCGGCATGATACTGGGCACCGACCGCGAGCTGCTGATTACGGTCATCTTTACGACCGTGTGCTGGCTGGTGACAGCATACGTCGGGCCGCGCACCGAGTTCGCGACGTTGGTGAATTTTTATAAAAAAATTCATCCGCCCGGGCCTGGCTGGAACCCCATCCGCGCCGCGGCCGCGAATGCTTCCGTTGAATCTCAGGGCGCCGACAACATCCCTTTGGCGCTGCTCGGTTGGGTAGCGGGGACAGCGCTGATCTGGTCGTCGTTGTTCACGGTAGGAAATTTTCTGTATGGGCGGTTTGGGTTAGCGCTTGGGCTGCTTGCAGTCTCTGTGGCGAGCAGTCTGGCGCTGATTGCAGTAATTAGGCGGTTGTGGACGTAGGTCGCTGCCGGCAGCGGCAGCTAGGCCGGGTCCCACTTTAAGCCGATTCCCTGCTTGCAGGCGCGCTCATACACTGCGGCCGCGGCCGCCACGTCCTGAAGAGCGGTTCCCGTCGAGTCGAACACGATTACTCGACCGGAGCTGGTCGGGGCAGGCACGGCTCCGGTGATAATTTCACCGAGCTCCGCATAGATCTGCTCCGGACGCATCAGGCCGGCAGCGATGGCGTGACGGGTTTCGCCCACAGCGACTACCTGACATCGGAGGTCCGCAACGACAGTGGCAGCAGAAATCAGCTCGGCATCGAGTTCCTGCTTATCCGGGCTATCGGCCCCGACCGCCGCAATAAACATGCCGGCAGGCACGTGGTCACGATTAATCAGAGGCGCCTTGCTGGGCGTACACGTCACACACACATCGCTTTCGTTGAGAGCACGTCTCAAATCCGTGACAGCGGCGACGGAGATTCCCAATTGCGTCGTCATCTCCGCTGCGAATTGTTCTGCTCTGCCATAAGTCCGCGACCAAGCGAAAACGCGCTCAAGCGGCAGAACAGCATGTAAGGCTCTTAATTGCACTCGGCCTTGGTTGCCGCAACCGCAGATGGTGCATATCGTTGAATCAGGACGCGCGAGATATTTGGCCGCGACTGCCGTCGCGGCTCCGGTGCGCTGAATCGTGATCTCGATCGAGTCCATAGCCGCCAGCGGTACCCCGTTATCTGCCCGGCTGAGCACGATTAGCCCTTGTATGTTAGGCAAACCGAAACGCGCCCGGTTGTGAAAGAAGCCGCCGTTCACTTTGAGCGCAAAGTACGGCGGGTCACCTCGGAGTCCGCCTGCTTTGATATGAAACTCACCATCGTTTGCGTCCACATGCGCGAGTGCAGGATCCAGTGCTGCACCGTTCGCATGCAATCGGAACGCGTTTTCAATGATGGGTATGTATTCGGGGAACGTCAGCAGGGACGATATTTCGGAGCGGGTCAGGAGAAGCATCGCTCATCGTGTTGGCGACTCATCGTAGGCCAGAACCGTGAGAAGCAGTCTCTGAATACCGGTGTAGGAATCTTCCGGCTCGAACCACTCCTCGAGAGAATGCATGTTTCCGGCCCTCCCTCCTCCATCAACAGTAATCGCGGGAATGCCGAGCGTGAGTGGCGTGTTCGAATCGGTGCTCCCGACATCGAGCCCGGGTTCGCCAAGCCCCAATGCGAGCGAAGCCCGTCGCGCGGCATCGACCAGCACCCGGTTGTTTGGACTTGATACGGCGTGCCGAATTGCCACCCGCTTTGGATCCACGGACAGCCGCGTGCCTGAAGCCGCACGGAAGCGATTCTCCTCGTCGACGCCCCTGTGGACAAGACTCAGAAAGTGATCTTCCAGGCGCACAAGCTCATCTTCGTTTTCGGAGCGCATGTCGAACTCCATCCAGCTCTCGAAGGGGATCGAATTGATGGAAGTTCCACCGCCTATGCGCCCCACGTTATAGGTAGTTTTCGGCGAGGCAGGCACCTGCATGTCAGATAAGTGCGCGATGATGCGGCCGATAGCGCCGGCAGGGTTCACCCGGCCGAAGTTGATAAAGCTGTGTCCACCGGGTCCGGTCACGGTGACACGATATCGCCGGCTACCCATTTCCCTGTTCGCAAGGCGGTTTGCTCCAACGCCGTCGACCGAAATGAACGCATCAATGCGATCGCGGCACGGGCACTGCTCGAA
>JAFAQG010000440.1 GCA_019246575.1 Acidobacteriaceae bacterium | reverse complement strand
GTGTCCGGCATCAACGATGAGATGAACAAGGCCGGCATCGGTCTGCTTCAGGAGCGCTTCGATCTGAAACCTGTTTTTCTGGAATTCCGGCTGATGATTGTGATACCCGAGCTTCAGCCCTTTCTCCTTCGAATATCGCGCGATGCGATCCAGGGCTGCCGCTTTCTTAGTAAGTCGCGCGGCTTCCGGCGTTGAATGCCCACTTACAATAAGCCGCTCCGCGCCGAGCGAGGCCCCGCCATCGACAACGGACTTGAGTAGCTGCCGCGGCGCGATGCTTGTTTCAGGATCGTACGAACTTAGAAAGACATGGATTCCGAAGAATCGCAGGCCGGAATTTTGCAAGCGCTCGCGCGCTGGTTGCGGGTTCTGGAACTGCGCTTGCAAATTCCGGAAGCCGGTCTCGAAGCCTTCGAAACGGAGGCTCCGAACGTTCCCGAGCACTTCCAGCAAACTGTCCATGTTATTTGGATCGATGTTCCAGGCATTCGTTTGGCACCCGACGTGAAGCCTTGCCGTGTTTGCGGCCGCGTTCGCCACCATACCGGTAGCGGCACTAACCAGCAACGAGCGCCGCGAAATCAAAGGCGTTTCAACCATATCGCTCCTGCTCGACGGCGGTGCGTGGCCTTGTTGAAGTCGACGCAATAATCTAAACGAGAAACAAGAAAACGCTCTAAGTGCGGCAGCGGACAAATACTCCATTCCGGCCGATTCCACAGCGCATCTGTCCCAACCTGCCCATCCCACTCCGGCCCAATATACAGAAACGATTTCACGCACCGGGCATTGCACACTGCTGCCTCGATGCCGGCATGGATCGGCGGAAAACACGCGAGTACGAGCTCCGGCGAGAAGCGCTCGATCGCTTCCGCTGCCGCAAGCGGTAAGACATGCTCCGAGCGCGGATGCTCATCCGTCGCTATGACGTGCACGCCGAACGCTTCGAGCGCCAGCGCAAGTTCTCCATTTCCCGCGCAAATTTCCAAAACGCTCGCCTCGCATCGAAGCATCTCGGCCAAGGTCGACACGAACTCACGATTGAGCGCTAGAAAAATGCCTGCTCTATCGCACTCCGCAATCCACCCCTCAACCTGCTCGGCGGCCTCTACCCGCGCAAGGACGTCCTGAAAGGTCTCCATCTACGATGCCTGCTCTGACGAGGTAATCGCCTGGCTAAATACTGATTCCGATGCGATGAATAGCCATGGCGTTATTCTCTTTGAGAATTTCGCACTTTGTCAATTTGCCGGACACAGTCTCGATCACTTCTTTGTACAGCCGCATCCCCGCGTCTTGGATCGGTGTTCCATCGAAGATATCGCTCACGTCGACCTCGACAGTGTCCTTCATCTTCTCGTAAGAGATTCGGTTTCCGGTCAGGCGAATGGTGGTCATGACCGGGTGATTAATGGTATGCCCGCCGCCTGTCGAAAACGTCAACACTTGCGAACCCGCAGCCGCGATTCCGGTTATCGACTCGCCTCCGTGTCCGGGCGTATCCATAATGTATAGGCCCGGTGTTTTGTCGATCGTTTCCGCGAAGTCTACAACACCGACGATAGGTTTTGTTCCGGATTTCTGAATTGCGCCGAGCGACTTCTCCTCGATTGAGCTGAGACCTCCCAGAATGTTATCGCCCGTCGGTTGCGATCCGCGGATATCTTCTCCACTCTCGAGCGCTCGTCGCTCCATGCGCTTCGTGATGAACCAGATCTTCTCGCCGATCTCCTTCGTCGCGGCACGAGCAACGAGGACGTCCTCTCCGCCCAGCATCTCCGTCGTCTCAGCCATGATGCTGCGGCCGCCCTGATCGATAATCAGATCCGAAACGACACCCACAGCCTTGTTCGAGCTGATGCCCGACGTGGTGTCGGAAGTTCCGCAATTCATGCCGAACACCAGGTCGGAGACCGGAAGCTCCTCGCGCTCCTGCGCGGAGATCTTCCGCTGAAATTCGAGCGCCATGCGCAGCGCTCTCATGGTGGCCTCAATCACTCCGCCGGAAGCGCGGATATTGATCGCTTCTACGGGTTTGCCTGTCTTGGCGATCTCGTGCGCAATCTCGTCCGCGGTGCAGCCCGTCTCCTTATGATGATCGACAACGATAACGGCTCCGCAATTCGGGTTCTTACCCATTCCGACCAGCGTTCGATAGGTGAGGCGGAGGTCCGGCATAACCTGGCAACGTCCCAATGGATGCACCACGGGAATCGTGTTGACGACCATATCGCTCACACGCTCGCACACTGCATTCGCATACAGCGTGCCGGACAGCATCAGCAAAAAATTGCGACTGCCCGCTTGGCCGTCCGGCCGGCGGTATCCCATCCAGGTCGTCGGAATCTGCGATTTGCCGTTCGAATTCAAGCCTTTCCCTCCCGTGTTGCGCCTTTCACCAGATCGCCCCGGCCGCGGTTCGATTCCAAGTTGTCTATATGTACATGCTGGCCAGGCTGAATATCGACCGTCGCAGTCCCAATACTGTGCCCGTACTTAATAACCGGCGTACCTGCTTTGATCGCTCTGATTGCGAACTTGTGGCCGAATGGAATCGTATCCTGTAACTCAATCTTTTCTCTCCTCCCGTCCACAGTAACGTCCAAACCCCGTCCCGGTTTGCCGTCTTCGGAAACGAGCGTCGCCACGTTATCTTTCGGATCGAGCACAAAAACTTCCTGACTCAAGATGCCTCCTGGAGAATGCAGATTGCGCGCGGGGGTAAACTGACACATAAGATATCACAGCCGCTTCGCACCGAAGCCCGCCAAAATGGGCGAACGGCCGGTACCTACGGAGTGGTGACCAGAACCCGCGCCCCGGCCGCATCCGTTCCAGTCGGTTGCTGTCTCTCGCTCAGAAATGCAACCAGTCGTTGACGGACGCTCTGAATATGTTCACGCATCGCGCGCTGCGCATCCGCTGCCTTCCCGGACTCGAGTGCATCCACGATCGCTTGATGGAAATCGGGCGCAGTGCTGCTCGATAAATCGTACGTGTCACGCCGGAAGAGCCAGATCTGGTTCTGTACGTTTTCGAGCAGGGCGATTAGATGCCCATTCCCGGTCGCCGCGGCGATGGCGGCATGAAAAGCGATGTCTTCATCGATGTAAGCCGAACGATCGTTTGCCCGCAGTAGCGACCGCATCGCTTTCACGCTCTTTTTCAATTGCGATACGAGCTGAGTCGTCACTTTCGCCGTGCGAACTGCATGTGTCTCGAGCGCCTCCCGAACATCGTACAGCTCATCGATGTCCTCAACGGTGAAACGCCTCAGATAAGCTCCGCGGCGCGGCGCAATGCGAATGAGCCCTTCTGCTTCGAGCCGGTTCAGTGCCTCGCGAATAGGCGACTTGCTAATACCCAATTGCCGGGCGAGCGATTCCTCCGTTAGCCGCGAATCCTCGTTCAGCCGGCCTTCGAGAATGTGTTGTTTGATGCTCTTGTAAGCAAGAGAAGTGAGATTATTGGGTACTTTGAGCTTTCTCATGTGCCCGGAGTCGCTGAAATGTCAAGTATCACAAGCATTCACGCTCGGTAAACGAATCGATACTCGCCGTGCTATGCCTTCCAGCAGATGATCTTTTCTTCTGTCATCTCCTCGATCGCATAACGCGGGCCTTCGCGCCCTAGACCGCTTTGCTTCATCCCGCCGTACGGCATGTGATCGACCCTGAACATCGGGATATCGTTGATCAGCACGCCTCCAAACTGAAGCTTGCGCGCTGCCCGGAAAGCACGGCCGATGTCGTTCGTGAAAATACCCGCTTGTAATCCGTAGGGCGTGTTGTTTACTTGCGCGATTGCGTCCTCAAGATCGCGGTAACCGTAGATTGCCACTACCGGTCCAAAAACTTCCTGACATGAAATGCGCGCATCGCGCGGCACGTCCGTGAGGATGGTCGGTGTGATTGTGGCGCGTTTCCTTTCTCCGCCGGTTATCACTCGCGCGCCTCGCGCGACTGCCTCGTCGATCCATTCCTTAACGCGTATGGCTGCCTTCTCATCGATCAGCGATGAGATGTCCGTCGATTCCTCATACGGGTGTCCGATCCTCAGCTTTTCTGTTTCCGCTGTGAGTTGTTCGAGAAATGAATCGAACAGCGACTCGTGAGCGTACACGCGTTGCACCGAGATGCAGACCTGACCGCTATACGTGAACGCGCCTTGTCTTGTGCGGGACACTGCCGTTTTCAGATCGGTATCGGGTTCCAGAATCACGGCAGAGTTGTTACCCAACTCCAGGCTTACTTTCTTCAAACCGGCCTGTGCTCGAATTTCCTTCCCCACTTGCACGCTGCCCGTGAATGTGATCATTGCAATATTTGGGTCTCGAACCATGCCCATGCCGAGATCCGGGCCGCTGCCTGTCACCACGTTGTAGGCGCCTTTCGGAGTGCCCGCTTCGTCTACGGTTCGCGCCAGCCGTAGAGCGCTTAACGGCGTACGTTCGGCGGGTTTATGAACCACTGCGTTCCCGGCGGCAAGCGCGGGCGCCATTTTGTGAAGCGCCAGATTCAGCGGCGAATTGAATGGCGTAATCGCCCCAATGATCCCAATCGGCTCGCGCACTGTTATAGCCATCCGGCCCTTACCGCTGGGCGCGAAATCCATCGGCACGACTTCCCCGCACAATTGCCGCGCTTCGTGTGCCGAAGCGATCAGTGTCTGCACGCAACGGTCAACTTCTACACGTGCCTCCTTAATCGGCTTACCCGTTTCGGCACACACCAGGTGTGTGAATTCCTCCGCATCTCGCCGGATCGCGTCTCCGATTCGCAGCAGGAGGTCGGCGCGCTCGAAATTTCCCATGTTGCTCATGGCCTCGGCGCCCTTTTCCGCTTCCCCGATGGCCTGTTTTAGAATTTCTTCCCCGGCCCGAGGAACTGTACCCACGGGCGATCCATCGTAGGGAAGCCGGATCTCATCGTGCTCAGGCGTATCGATCCATTTGCCGCCCACATACAATTCGTATTTCTCTGCTGTTTCCGTAACGCTCATTTCAGTTACCTTTCTACTGCACTACCGCTCTACTGCATCAGCC
>JAFAQG010000425.1 GCA_019246575.1 Acidobacteriaceae bacterium | reverse complement strand
GGTTGTATACGCATCCGAGAGCGAGGCTTTGGCGACTTTGGAGGTATTAGTCCATCTTTCGTCGTTAATGCAGGTGCCCCAATATGTATGCGTAAAGGCCAGAATCCCCGAAGAACTCGTCGTCGACGTGAGTCATTTCGGTTTACTCCCCAGCGACTGGGCATCGGCCGAACCAATAAACGCGCGAATGTTGGGTACTCGTTGGATTCTCAATGAGACTCTCGGCTGTGTTGCGCGTTCCACCACTGATCATTCCTCGCGAAGCAAATTACACGCTGAATCCCGTCCATCCGGATTTTCAGCGCATTACAATTGCTAATCCGCTCCCGTTCGAATTCGATGCGAGGCTGGTCGCGCGGGCATAGTCGGCCTGTTCACCCGAATCCCGCAGCGTTCCGGGGCATCTAGTACAGTAGGCCGCTTCTCCCAACCGGCCCTCCTTTGTTACCCTGAAATTTAAAGGCCAAACGATTGCAAGCAGTAGTGTTGCCATGGAACGCGTAGATAGCTCAAACGGATTTGTGACGGAAGACGTTCAAGGGCAGGGAAACGGGGCGCCCGAGATTCCCGAGAAAGAAATCCCTGAAAAATGTGAGACTTCGACGGATGCAGCCGAGGCGATCGCGGAGCGGGACCGCGCGCTGAAGGAGAAGGCCGAGCTACAGGATCTGCTACAGCGCCGTCAGGCGGAATTCGATAATTACCGGCGTCGATCGGAACGCGAGCGCAGCGAAGTCTTCGAATTCGCGAGCATGGATGTGGTCAAAACCCTGGTGCCCGTTCTCGACGATTTCGAGCGTGCGCTCAAGGTGGAAAGCGCGGACAAAGAATACGCCCGCGGTATGGAACTGATCTATCAGCGCTTATACGAGGCCCTGAAGAAGATTGGCCTGGAGCCCGTCTCGACCGAAGTCCCGTTGTTTAACCCTCACATACACCATGCCGTCGAAATGGTGGATACAAAAGAGCACCCGGATCAGACTATCTTGGAAGAATATCAGCGAGGCTACTACTTCAAAGGACGCCTGCTACGGCCCGCCATGGTGAAAGTGGCTGTGAACCAGTGAACACTGGCCGCCGGATTCTTCACTTACAATGAGTGTCGCCAAACGAGATTATTACGAGGTTCTGAATGTCTCGCGAGATTGCGATGATCAGACGCTGAAGAGCGCTTACCGCAAACTGGCGCTGCAGTACCATCCCGATCGCAATCCGGGTGACCACACGGCGGAAGAGAAGTTCAAAGAAGCCGCGGAGGCGTATGCGGTTCTGAGCGATGCGCAGAAGCGCTCTGCCTATGACAGGTTCGGTCATCAAGGCGTAAATGGCGGACCGGGCGGCTTCGGATTCGACGACGCGAGCTTCACCGACATCAGCGACCTGTTCGGCGATCTGTTTGGAGATATCTTCGGAGGCTCGCGCGCGCGGCGTAGAGGTCCGCAACGCGGCGAAGATATCCGCTACGATCTGCAGATCCGGTTCGAGGACGCGATGCACGGCATGACTGCGGACGTCCAGATTCCGCGCCGGCAAGCCTGCAACAAGTGTCACGGCACCGGGGCAGAGCCGAATGGTGGACTGGTCACATGCTCGGTCTGCAATGGCCGTGGCGAGGTGATTTATCAGCAGAGTTTTCTGTCAATCCGCAAGAGCTGTCCGACCTGCGGCGGCCGCGGCAAGGTAATTCGCCAGGCCTGCTCGCAGTGCAAGGGCGAGGGCTTTAGCCGGGTCGAACGGAAGCTGAAGATCAATGTTCCGGCAGGCGTCGATAACGGCACGCGTCTGCGTATGGCGGGCGAGGGTAATCCAGGACCGCAGGGCAGCCAGCCTGGCGATCTCTATGTCGTCATCAGTGTGGCCGAGCACCCGGTGTTCGAGCGCCGAGAGAACGATCTACACTGTTCGCTGCCTATCAACATCGCTCAGGCGGCGTTGGGCACAGACATCGAGATCGAGACCTTCGATGGACCGCAGACGATTCGGATTCCGGAAGGGACGCAGGCAGGCGCGCAGTTCAAGCTTCGTAACCTGGGAGTGCCGCACCTGAACAGCCGCGCCCGGGGAGACCTGTACGTTCACGTCGACGTGCAAGTCCCGAAGAAGCTTACGAAAGACCAGCGGAGGCTCTTCGAGCAGCTGCGAGATGTGCTGCCGACAGACAACGCTCCGCATGAAAAGAGCGTCTTTCAAAAGCTCCGTGACTTGTTTGGATAGACCGGCCCCGTCCTACTTGGCCGAATATTTTTTTGAAAATTTGTTGCGGGCGTTATAGATTTCGAAACTGCCGTCTTCCTCTGCAGTCAGACGCAGGTAGTAGCCGGTATCTTCTTCCGTTACGTTCGCGATGAACGGGTCCGAGACGTTGTGTTCGGATCCGCCCGCATCGGCAAAGTGGAGCTGCCAGAGATCTTCGAGACCGGGCGAGGATTTTACGATATCCCAAGCGGAACGCACGCCGCCTTTTTTAGACCCGTTATTCATGATGGCGACGCGCGGCTGGAGCGCGTGAACCAGCGCGGGGCTGTTGCTCTGGTCGATACCATGGTGTGAAACGACGAAGATATCGGCCTTCCCGATTTTGTTATTCGGGCAGACAACCTCCAGTTCCTTGTTCCACGTCAGATCGCCGAGATCGACAATCTTCAACTTGCCGAATGTGATGACGAGGCCGATGGAGCGGGCGTTTTCCGAAGGGTCGGTTGCCTTTTGGTCCACGCCTGCGCAGAACGAATTCGGCTGACCTGCACCGGGTAGCGCCTGGTCGATCACATTGCCGTCGGCGCTCACAACCACTGCATCCATGCCCTTGATGGGGAGACGATCGCCCGGCTTGACATGAATGTGGTTCGACGTCGAAGTCGCTTTTTCATAGTCTTCGTACGGCACTCTCGCGCTTGGGTTGTCCTCGCGGTTGGGGCCATGGTCGATGAACGCGCCCACAGGAAATTTCGCAACCAGTTGCGGTACGCCACCCACGTGATCGCGATGGTAATGAGTGATGAGGACGTAATCGATCTTTTTAATTTTGGCGAGCTTTGTCGCTGCGACGATTCTATTCGCATCGCGAAAAGCGTTGCCCGGCCACCCGGTATCGATCAGGAGCGATTGGCGCTCCGGAGTAACGAAAAGAGTAGATTGTCCGCCTTCGACGTCGATAAAGAAGATCTCAAGTGGCTTCTGGGCAGCAGAGGACGCGCAACCGGCGCCGAGAGCGCAGCAAAGTACAGCGAGGATGGTCCGCATTGCCCCTGATGCTATCAGAGGCAATGTGTTACGGAACAAACGTTTGGTTGTTACCGTCTTCTGTGAGAGTGGATTCCGAAGCCCGGAATCCGAGCAGAAATGCCGTTTTGCACAAATTGCGGCACTCAAGTTGATGCTACAGCCGCATTCTGCCCGAATTGCGGCACAGCGCAAGGAGGGCACGGCCCTCAGTTCCGCGGCTTTGTCGAAGAGATTAGCGATCGAACCGCCGGGATTCTTTGTTACATTCCCGTGTTCGGCGTAATCCCGGCTATCGTTTTTCTCGCATCGCAGAGTTTTCGCTGGAATCAGCGGGTGCGCTTCGATGCCTTTCAATCGTTGTACCTGTTTCTTTTGTGGCTAGTGGTTACGAAGGCCTTGCCGACGTTATTTTTTCCCTTTGCGGACGGCGGGGTGGAGCACGCGTTTTTGGGTCTTCTCCACGTGACGCTTGTCGTATGTTGGATCTATCTGCTCGTGAAAGCAGCGCAGAACGAGCAGGTAAGACTGCCGGTTCTCGGGGACCTCGCTGCACGATCAATCCACGAGCAGCTTTAGCTTATAATTATTC
>JAFAQG010000424.1 GCA_019246575.1 Acidobacteriaceae bacterium | reverse complement strand
TACTCGCAATTAGAGAAGGGACGAAATAGCTGGGAACGACCCGCCATTTACACCATCGAGGCGTGGTTGGCATCCTGCTGGCAGGAAGCGCGGTACGGGAGCGCGGGGGTTCCTGCTCTGCTGTCGCCCCTTCAGGAAATTTTGCTGTGGCAAAAGATCATCGAAGAGCAGACTCCTAGTCTTTTTGACGTGACCGGGACGGCCAGGCTCGCGCGGCGAACCGCGACGCTCGTAAGGGAATGGCAGATCCCGGTTGACGCATACTTATGGAGTGAAAACCACGATGGCGAGCAGTTTCAACGCTGGTACCAGCGCTTTCGGACGATCTGCCGCCAAGAGGGGTGGATTGCGCGGTCCGATCTGTGGGAATTGGTCGGGCAGTGGATGAGCGAGGGTCTGTATGAACCCGGGCCTGTCATATTTCTCGGCATCGACGAGCCGAGCCCGGCACACGAGGCGATCCGTCGCCGCTTGCGGCCCTCCGCAGTGTTTGGAACAACAGATTCGGCGCAAGGACGCCTGCAGGTTGCGCTGAAGAGTTGTACCGATTTCAAAGGCGAAATCGAGCTAGCGGCGCGTTGGGCTCGCACCAGGTTCGAACAAGGGCCGTCAGCTTCTACCGGCATCTTTGTGCCGGATCTGGCGGGACAGCGAGAGCTCGTCGAGCGCACGTTCCGGCAGGTGTTTTATCCGGGTTCGGCTCTCAGGCCCGTTCTCGGCACCCAAGGGCCGAGCGACGCCGAATCTGTCTTTCACATCAATGCTGCCGCACCTCTACAGGAACATCCGCTTGTATCGAGCGCCCTTCTTTTACTCGAGCTGGCGCGGCCGAGGATCGATCATGCGGACGCGACTGCAATCCTTCGTTGCCCGTTCATAAAGGGTGCAGAAGGCGAGCGCAGCGCCCGAGCGCTTGCGGACCTGAGGTTGCGGGAGTTGCGCGAGCTCGATGTGTCGCTGCGGGATATTGAGCGTGCCTCGCGCGATTGTCAAATTTTGAACGCACTTTGGTTGGGCGTTCGAAAAGTTCTCGACCGCCGAAAGCGCCGGCAAGAGTTATCGGCTTGGAGCGAATTTATCGGCGATCTGCTCGAAGTAACTGGTTGGCCCGGCGATGCCGAGCTTGCAGCGGAGGAGCAGGAAGCAGTTGACGGCTGGAAGAACGCATTATCGGCGCTCGCGAGCCTGGGAGTGATTTCGCCCGCCGCGTCCTACGATGAAGCGCTCAGCCATTTACGCCGTCTGCTATCCGGAGGCGGCACTGAACGCGGAGACTGGTTTTCCCCGATTCAGATTCTGGATGCCACGGACGCTCGAGGTTTGGTGTTCGATGCCGCATTCGTCACCGGGCTTTCGGATGAGAGCTGGCCGCCGGCTACAACGCTGCCCCCCCTGATTCCGATCAAATTGCAGCGGGAGTATAAAATGCCGGCCGCTTCGGCTCAGTCTCTGAAATCGGAACGCGAGCGCATGACACGCGCGGTACTCGCGAGCGGGTCTATCGTCTACGGCAGCTACTCCGGCCGGGTCTCGCCCTATGTTGAGCGATTGGCCGAGCGCGGATACAGCGATGTTGACGTCTGGGGAGGCAAACTGCCCATCGAGAGCTTTGCTCCGGCACGCACCGAGGAAGTGCAGGACACGTACGCGCCGGCATTCGACGTTTCTAAGAAGACACGCGGCGGGACGACGATCATCAAATTGCAATCGTTGTGCCCGTTCCGCGCCTTTGCCGAGATTCGTTTGCGTGCTCAGTCGCCCGATGATGCCTGCTTCGGTTTCGATGCGCGCGATCGGGGCGGCTTCATGCACAGGGCTCTCCAATATGTCTGGGAAGAAGTGAAAACCCAACAGAAATTGATCGCCCTTCCCGACGGCGAAGTTCGAGACATTGTCCATAATGCTGTGCTGCGGGCTGTTACCGACAACCAGGAAAGCCGGTTTTACAAACAGATGACGCATGTCGAACGCGAGCGCCTGGAAGACTTGGTTTTCGATTGGCTGGTGACTATTGAAAGGCATCGTTTGAAGCCGTTCACGGTTGAAAGGATTGAGGACGATTTCTATTACGATCTGGCGGGCCTGCCTGTTCGCCTGCGAGTTGACCGGATAGACCGTCTGAAGAACGGCCAGCTTGTTTTGATCGACTACAAGAGCGGGAAACAGAGCCGCGGAAAACTCGAATGTCCCCGGCCATCGGAGCCGCAATTGCTGGTGTATGCAGCGGCAAAGGGATCGGAAGTAGATGGCGTGCTGTTTGGGGAGCTGAGGCCCCGGGAGTTACGGCTGGTCGGGTTTTCGCGAGAAAGGCATTTCAAAGGCCAGAGCATCACGGTGAAGAACGACGACTGGGACGCTTTCGCAGACGACTCGCGAGCGGAGGTGGAAAGGCTCGCGACGCAGTTTCTGGAAGGCTACGCGGCGGTCGATCCGAAGAGCGGTGCTTGCGAATACTGCTCTCTTCGAGCGCTGTGCCGGGTGAATGAACGATTCATGCAAGCGGAGGACGCGGATTGATTCCGGACCGCTCACAACGTGAGCAGGCTCTCCATCCACGACTTTCGTTTATCGTCGAAGCTCCTGCAGGTTCCGGGAAAACAAGCCTGCTCGTGCAACGCTATTTGCGATTGCTGAGCCTCGTGGAGCGGCCCGAAGCAGTGGTGGCGATGACGTTCACTCGGAAAGCCGCGGCTGAGATGCGCGAGCGCGTCGTCGAAGCCTTGCAGGACGTGAATAGTGGCCAGCTGCTAGAGGATCACGAACGAACGAACGCGGAACTGGCGCGCGCGGTGCTGGACCGCGATCGGGAACGGGGCTGGAATTTAGAAACCGATAGTTCGCGGCTGCAGATCCAGACCATCGATTCGCTTTGTGCGATGCTAACGCGCCAGATGCCTGTGGTCTCCCGCTTTGGCGGTACACCCGAGGTGATCGAGCATGCCGAGGAACTCTACCGCCTTGCTGCGCGGCACACGATTCGGGAACTGGCCGAAAGCAGCGCCGAGGAGCAACGGTCCTTGTTCCGGCGTGTGTCGCGGCATTTCGACAACGATCTGGCGCGCCTCGAGAAGCAGGTCGCGACGATGCTCGCCAGGCGCGACCAATGGCGCGCGTTCCGAAACAGCTCGCATCCGCGCAACGTGCAGGACTTTTGCGATCTGCTCTGCTTTGGCGAGGAAGCGTTACGAAACGTTTTTCGACGCGCAGGTCAGGT
>JAFAQG010000420.1 GCA_019246575.1 Acidobacteriaceae bacterium | reverse complement strand
TACGATGTGGTGAAAACGATGCGCGCCTCGAGCCTGGTGCTCGGACCTCTCGTTGCTCGTATGGGCCGTGCGCGTGTATCGATGCCGGGCGGCTGTGCCATCGGTGCACGGCCTATCAATCTTCACGTCAATGCGCTCGAGCAGCTTGGAGCAACCGTAGAACAGACGCATGGCTATGTTGAAGCAAGTGCTCCTGACGGCTTGCGCGGCGCCAATATTCACTTCGACCGGATAACCGTAACCGGCACAGAAGACCTGCTGATGGCCGCGGTTCTCGCCCGGGGCGAGACGGTGATTCGAAATGCAGCGCGCGAACCGGAGGTGAAGGACCTGGCGGACTTATTGCTGAAAATGGGCGCCAAAATCGAAGGTGCTGGGACTTCGATCATCAGGGTTCAAGGCGTACACCGATTACATGGCACCGAGCACACGATTATTCCCGACCGGATCGAGGCGGGAACATTTCTCCTCGCGGGCGCGATCTCCCGGGGAGAGCTAATCGTCAGCAATTGCGTGCCGGAGCACATCGCCGCACTCGTTTACAAGATGCAGCAGTCGGGTGCGCAGATCGAAGAAGTGGGCGCAAACGCGTTACGAGTACGATGTCCGCGGCGGTCGAAATCCGTCGACGCCACCACCGAAGAATATCCGGGCTTTGCAACCGATCTCCAGGCGCAGTATATGGCGTGGATGACGGTTGCTCAGGGCATCAGCTTTGTGACGGAAACGATTTTCGAAAACCGGTTTATGCACGTTCTCGAGCTTGCTCGCATGGGCGCGAATATCCGTATAGAAGGGCGGCAAGCGATCATCGCGGGAGAGGACCACCTCATGGGTGCGCAAGTCATTGCTTCGGACCTGCGCGCCAGTGCATCGCTGGTACTTGCAGCATTAGTCGCCAAGGGTGAAACAATCGTCGACCGCGTTTACCACATGGACCGCGGTTACGAGGGAATGGAAGAGAAGCTTGCGTCCGTGGGCGCAAAGATTGAGCGTTTCAGCGATTAGAGCGGCTTCGATGAGTGCGGGCGCGCTATTTGCGCGAGGAAAACTTCTGCAAAGTCTGAACAAACGGCCGCGCGCCTGTAGGAACAGCCATCTCACCTGTAACGATGTCTTTGTTCGTAATGTGTTTTCCGTACAGCTCGTAATTGAGGTCGGGATCCTGCATCACTGCAGACCCACTTAGATCGAGGCCGCCGAAAATGCCCCGCTGGCGAGAGTAGGTGAGGATCTCGGCGTGCATCTCAGCGTCGGTCAAGGCGGACACGTTCCGGCCGACCGGGCCGGCAGCGGCAGAGGCTTCGCCACCGAGCTCGAATTTATTGCTCACGAGGTGAGTCATTCCGTCTTTGTTCATCACCAGCATGACAATGTCGGCCTCCGCGCCGCCGATGAGTAACCCGAACTTTCCGCCGATGATCTTGATGAACCCGGGCGCACTCCAGCCGATGCCGGTCGGCTGACGGCAGCTGAACAACCCGCGCCCATACTCAGCGCCGACCAGAAAGCCACCCTTCTTCAGGCTCGGTACAACGAGTACGCATGACGCCTTGTCGAGCAGCTGCTGAGGCACACCGCGGTCCGATGCTGTCAGGAGTGTGTTCAGGACGTCTGTTGCTTTTGCAACGACCGGCGGTCCCGCCACGTTTTCAGAAGTATTCTCCTGGGATGCGCGTGAAACCTGGGGGTGTATTGCGGCCCAACACAGGCATATGGTTGCAAGTGTCCGTAGCACTCGGGCCTATTGAACTTTCTTTGCCGCCTTCGCTTCTGTAGCAGCTTTCTTCTGCGCCTGTAGTTCGCGCGCCTTAGCGAACTTCTTCTGAAACCGATCTACGCGGCCCTCGGTATCGACTAACTTTTGGCGTCCAGTAAAAAACGGATGGCAATTAGAGCAGATTTCCACGCGTAAGTCGCCCTTATGCGTGGAACGAGTGTGGAACGTCGACCCGCAGGCGCAGATCACGTTTACTTCGTCATAAGCCGGATGAATCCCTGCTTTCATTTGTTTCAGGATCCTTTCGAAAACGGACAGGTGGGAGTAAAGACGATTTTAACATGCAAAGCCCCGCATTGCAGCACTGTGCGAATGCGGGGCTTTCGGTAAGCCTTACGGCTTGACTTTCTCACAGCAGCATAAGCTGCCTAAAGTAGCTACGTTACGCGCGACGGCGACCGGTCCACAGGAACGGCGGCCTCGTCACTGAACGAAACCTGAACGTACGAACTGGCGATTTAAGAGTCGGCCACCTCGCGCGTGGATTGTATGCTACAGTCACTACCAGAATTCATTTCGACTGGACCACCTCCTTCCTCAGTGATGCTTTGATTTTAACTCACTCACAGACGATTGTGTCAACTAGTGCACATCCCCAATTTGGCGAGTTTGTGAGTAAGCCGGCTTGGACCAGAAGCGGGTAATCCGGTCAATTGACATTGATTTCGCGCAAACTGGCGATTTTCTTACTGCTCCTTTCGTATGGAGTAGCGGCTTCGTCACAGGACTCCTACGCCCCCGATCTTGATCGGCTAATTGAGTCGTTCCCGGCTGTGCAGCAAGGCCATGTGGGATACAGAGTCATCGATCTTAAAACAGGCGACATCCTGGCCGAGCATGATGCGGCTTCTTTCTTTACACCGGCGTCGAATACAAAGCTCTATACGACGGCTCTAGCGCTGACACGACTGGGTCCGAATTACAAATTCGCAACCGAGCTTCGAACCACGGGTGCGTGGCTGTCCGGAGAGACCGTCGTACCGGATATTCAGTTGATAGGCGGCGGCGATCCGAACCTCTCGGGCCGCGCCCTGCCGTATGCCGTCGACACCATCGACGGAGATCCGCTCGTCGCTTTAGAGGAGCTCGCAGACAAGTTGGCCGCCGCCGACATTCGCGAGGTGGCAGGCGATGTTACTGGCGTTGCGACACGGTATCCCGGCGATCCGTATCCGGCGGGATGGACGATCAATGACAGTGTTTACGAGTACGGAGCGCCGGTTACTGCCCTGGCGTTGAATGACAACTCAGCGTCAGTAACTGTGCGCCCGACTGATGCGGGCGACATGGCCGAAATCGATTTGCAGCCGGGGTGTGCCGGCCTGATCATACTCAATCAGGTTGTAACCGATGACTCCGATGCTGTGCATATTCGGGTGCTTCGGCCCGAGCAGTCAGACGAAATTGTATTGTGGGGCACAATCGGAAAGAACGCAACCGAATGGAAGCAGAGCTTCGCAACCATCGATCCTGCTCTGTTTGCCGCAAGGGCTCTCGTCGATATCCTGCGGGAACGTGGAATCAAGGTTCGCGGCGAGGCTCGCTCGAGTTACTGCGGCCTGAACGAAATCGCACCTTCGCAGACCAACTGCTCGACGGATAGCGAGCGCGGTAGTGTTATCGCCATTCATGAATCGGCGCCACTGGCGCAAGTCATCCAAGTGGTTAACAAAGTAAGTCAAAATCTGCACGCTGAGATGTTACTCCGAGAAGTCGGCTACCTAACGGGTGGAAGCGGAACTCTGGAAAAGGGCGTTGATGAAAGGGAAAGATTTCTGAATGAGATTGGAGTTCCCGATATACCGCTCGCTGATGGTTCGGGTCTCGCGCGGCAAGATCTCACTACCCCGGATGCGACCGTCGCCTTGCTTGCCTTCATGTGGCAGCAGCAGAATCGGGATTTTTGGCTGGCATCGCTGCCCATTGGCGGTACGGATGGAACACTCGAGCACCGTTTCAGTCACGTGCCTGGAGCTGAGCGTGTGCACGCGAAGACCGGCTCGCTTGCGCACGTGAATGCGCTTAGTGGATACATCCAAGAACCTGACCAGGATTGGCTTGCCTTTTCCGTAATGGTAAATGCCACGAATGCAAACGAACGCGAGGTGCGCGATTTCCTGGATTCGTTTTGCGGCGTATTTCTGAACAAGTAACTCAGTTTCCGAATGCGCGATGAGACGCCGTGACGGCATGACCATCGCGTACGAAATCTATGTAACCGTGCTGTGGATCGGCGGCCGTAAGTGTGACGCGGATCTGATCGCCTACGTCGACGCCCTGTTCACCACGTATCAGCCGCCCCTCAATGGGAGGCTGAATGACGCGCACGAATACACCTTTGGCAGTTACGCCGGTGACGATTGCATTGAATGACTCGCCGCGCCGGTTGTAATAGGCAACGGCAGCGACGCGCTTACTCATTGCGCGTTCCACTTTGCGCGCGGCGTCCTCTCTGAGTGTGCAGTTTCGGGCGATAGCAGACAGTTGATCGTCGGAGTACGGCGAGGGCTGGCCGGACAGCGCTGTTTTGATAAGACGCTGTGTGACGAGATCGGCAAACCGGCGATTGGGCGCAGTGGAGTGAGTGTAGTCGTGCGCAGCAAGTCCGAAGTGGCCGGGATCGGGATCGCCAGGCCGCAACATGACGTATTCTCCGGGGCCGATGAGTTTGACTACGGCGAGGGACAGATCCGGATAGTGTGTTGGGTCTGCCTGCTTTTGTTGGCTCAGAAAAGCGGCGAGTGCAGCCGAATCGGGCAGGTCAGGCAGTTTGGCGCCGTAGCGGGCCGCAAGCTCGGCGATGCGCGGCCAGCGCTCGGGCGATTTCACAACGCGCCGAATGTTCGATCGATTCGCACGGGTCAACGTTTGAGCCATGACCTGATTGGCGGCTATCATGAAATCTTCAATCAACTTGGCGGCACGATTTCTTCGCGTTGCTTCGATGCTCTCGATCTGTCCATGAATGATCACCGGCTGTGATTCGATGCGGTCCAGCTCCAGCGCTCCCAGCCGGTGCCGTTGAGCCCGCAATGCGGAAGCCGCTTCGTCCTGCACTCTGAGCTGATCGGAAAGCTCGGCAGAACTGGAGAGTTTTTGAGGCGGCGACGCGCTGCCTTCGAGCCATGGGCCGACGGCGCTGTACGTCAGTTGCGCCTTATTTCGAACAACTGCGCGATAGATACTTGATGCTGTTATGAAACCCGACGGGTCGACCAGCATCTCGATGACGACAGCTGGACGATCGGCGTCTTCATTGAGTGATGTCAGGTCTGTCGAGAGCCGCTCCGGCAGCATTGAGAAGACACGGACGGCCGTGTAGACCGTCGTAGCTTGCGAAGCGGCGTGCCGGTCAATCGGTGAATCCAGCGGGACGTCTGCATCGACGTCAGCGATACCGATCATGATTCGGATTCCCGCATCGGTGCGTTCTGCGACCTCGATCTGGTCGAGATCTCGGGACGAGTCGTTGTCAATCGAAGACCACGGGAGATGGCGCAAGTCGCGTAACGAGTTATCCGGACCGCGCTCGACCCGAGTCTCCAGCAGGGCTACTTGTTGAAGCGCCTCCGGTGGCCAATCCGGCACAAAGCCCTCGTGGATCATTTCCTCTCGCGCACTCTTCTCGAGATCGAAGTTCGGAACAGGCACAAACGTGCAAGGTACCATGCAGCCCGCCAGAGCTACGGATAAGAATCTCCGAGTTGCGTGCGTCTGAGCGATATACTGCAGCGAGTGAGCCGACGGTTTCTTGCCCTTGACTTGGGCGCCGAGAGTGGGCGCGCAATACTGGCCCACTTAGCCGACCACAAGCTTGAATTACGCGAGCTTCACAGATTTCCGAACATTCCCGTACAACTGCCGACCGGCCTCTACTGGGATACGTTGCGCCTATTTCACGATATGTGCGAAGGTATACGCGCCGCCGGAAAAGCGACCGATTCTCTCGACGGCATTGGCATAGATACGTGGGGGGTGGATTTCGCGCTGATCGCACCCGACGGCGCGCTGCTCGATAATCCCCGGCATTATCGCGACCCTCGCACGGACGGCATACCGGAGCAGGTATTTGCGACGGTTCCGAAACAAGAAATCTTCAGCGAAACGGGCATTCAATTCATGCCCATCAACTCGCTGTATCAGCTCTATGCAGTTTCGAGAACGGCGCCGCAGACGCTGGGCTGCGCAGCGAAGCTGCTGTTTATCCCGGATCTGTTTAACTACTTCTTGACCGGCACGTACGCGTGCGAAAGAACTGTCGCGAGCACGTCGCAATTCTATAACCCGGTAACGAAGCGCTTCGCGACGGACCTGCTGCGGAAGCTGGGCATCAACGCCGGGTTTTTTGCGAAATTGACCGATCCCGGAATCGAGCTTGGTTCGCTGCTGCCCTTTCTCGTAGATCTAAGCGGGCTGAATCAGGAGCCTGTAGTTTATACAACGGGGTCTCACGATACTGCCTCTGCCGTAGCCGCTGTGCCCGCATCCTCCGAACGAAACTGGTGTTACATCAGCTCCGGAACGTGGTCGCTGATGGGCGTAGAAACGGATGCGCCCATCATCACCGACGCGTCCCTTCGAGCGAATTTCACGAATGAAGTCGGTATCGAGGGCACGATCAGGTTTTTGAAAAACATTCCAGGATTATGGCCGGTACAGGAATGCCGAAGAGCCTGGGCGCGGGAGGGCGAGGAGTATTCCTACGCGGAGTTGATGGAGCGTGCTGCAGCCGCCGCGCCGATCGACACCATCCTCGACCTGGATCAGTTCACCTCGCCTGGCAATCATCCGAAACGCATCCGCGAGTATTGCCGTGAAACGGGACAACAAACTCCGGAGGGCCCGGGAGCCATCACGCGGGTGATCTTTCAAAGCATCGCAGCGAGGTATGCGAATGTTTTAGAGACATTGGAGTCGCTGACCGGTAGGCGAATCGAGGTGATTCACATCGTGGGCGGCGGCTCGCAAAACAAGCTTCTGAACCAGTTTGCCGCGGATATGACCGGCCGTCGTGTCGTCGCCGGTCCCACTGAAGCCACTGCGGCAGGCAACGCACTCACCCAGGCGCTTGGAACCGGGGACATCAAGTCACTCGAACAGTTGCGTGACGTCATGCGGCATTCGTTCGACGTACAAGAGTATCTCCCGAAACGCGAACGGCCCACAGCTACACCCGCAGCCCTTAGGACTTGACTCGCGGGAAGCGCGCTCTGGTGGGAGCGAGCGGGGCTCCGGTTTAGGACTGATAGGACCTCCAGTACTCTAGACCGCGGAACGCCGCGCGTCCAATAATCGACAGTTGGTTCCAAACCGGGCTTCCGCTGCGCAGGCCCCGTCCGCGAATCCTACTCACGGTTCGGACGAGAATGAACTATTACGAGGAACTCGGTCTAAGTCCGTGGGCCACTGAAGACGAAATCCGACAAGCGTACCGTCGCCTGGTTAAGCTTTTGCATCCCGACCAGCAGACGGATGCAACGATGAAGGCCTTGGCGGAAGTTCAACTCAGACGCCTGAATACGGTCATCGATGTTCTGTCGCATCCTGAAAAGCGCCGTTACTACAACGAACAGGTTCTTGGACTCAAACCCGGTGAAACGGGGTATATAAAGCCGAAGCGCCGCTGGTTATACCCCGCCGAGCGGCTAACTGTGATCGTATGCAGCACCGTCATCTTTGTCAGTGTTGCAATCATTGTGATGCGCATGAAGATCGCGCACGATTCCGTGGAGACCCGGGCGCAAATAGTAACGCGGTACCTGCCTCCCGTAACGCTTCCGAGTACCGGTACCCCGCCGCGCCACGTGGAAGGCGATTCTTCCAAGACACAGCCGGCAGCCTCGAACGGAGGGGTCCCGTCAAGGTCCGGAAAAATCGAGAAAAATCCCAACCCACAATGGTCGGCCTCGACCGTAGCCGTCCCCCACACGTCCCAGCGGGGTCCGGCAGCGATCCCGCCCTCTGCCGGCCAACGTGCACCCGAGCCAAAGACGTTACGCGAGAAAGATTTGGTTGCGCCTCGCATGCCTGCTCCCAAGCCGCAAACCGTTGTGATCGCTCCGGCGCCCGACCTGAACGTGAATCCGGCGAATATGCCCGTAACTCAGAACCCGCTCCCCGCAGCGGTTCCTTACGATCCGCCGCCGCCCCCACCCAAACGGGAGCAGAACGCGGGGTCAGGCGGTGAAGGGGAGCCGAAGCTGGAACAGAAGCCCGACCGGGCGCCGCCGCCGGGCACTGCACCAAAGCCGAACGCTGAGCACGAATCGTCAGGGTCTGACACGAGTCCAGTACCGGTGCCGTTCAGCCAACTTCGTGTCGTTCGTAAGGTTGCTCCTGTTTACCCGGCCTTAGCAAAGTCAAACCACGTCGAGGGGACCGTCGAATTCGTTGCCACAATCGATCCGCATGGGATGGTAAAGGACCTGCGACTACTTCGCGGAGACCGAGTGCTTGCCGAAGCTGCGAGAGCGGCAGTTTTGCAATGGAGTTTTCAGCCGACGATGCTACATGGAACGCCCGTTTCCGCGACTACGAAAATCAGTGTCGCTTTCCAGCTCCCCGGCAGGAAGTGAAGGCGCTGCGCCTCAGACGAGTGTTCATGCTTTACTAGGATCAAAGCCTAAGGCTTAGTATGCAGAATGGCTGGCGCCAAACTTCGATTTCCGGCGTGCTTGCGAAGCGGATCCGCTAGCGTCGGTACATTGTGCCCGACGCCGGTCCGCTAATCCGCCGGTATGGAAACGAAATCCAAGATTTCCACAACCGCGAAGATTGTTGTCGCGACCACAGTAGCGCTGTCATTTATCAGCTACTGGCGAGGAGCTGCGATCGTCCTCAGCGATCTCGCATCCTCCATGTTCTACGCCGGCGGCATCGCCGAGCAGGCGATTGGGCCATCGGCGGCCTGGTACGTCCTCGGGGTCATGATTTTCAGCTTCGCAGTGCGCTCCGTTTACATGGAGAGCTGTGGGATGTTCGTTCGCGGCGGCGTTTATGTAGTCGTACGCGACAGCATGGGCCCTTTCATCGCACGCCTTTCAGTCTCATCGCTGGTGTTTGATTATGTTCTGACCGGACCCATCAGCGTGGTGAGCGCGGGACAATATCTCGGCGCTCTGATCAACGAGCTGGCCGGCTTCGGCCACGTGAAGCTGCACGTCGATCCCAACACGTTCGCAGCATTCTTTGCGGTCGTTGTCACTGTTTACTTCTGGTGGAGCAATATAAAAGGCATTCACGAGTCGAGTTCCGCCGCGCTGCGTATTATGCAGATCACAACGGTGATGGTGGCGATTCTGTTGATCTGGTGTCCGCTTACCATCATTCTGCAGGGAAAGTGGCAGCTGCCGCCGTCCCCCGCGCCCCACAATCTCCACTTCAGCAAAGATTCGCTCGGGTGGTTTAGAGGCACGTTCTGGCCTACGATCCCGATTGTTGCGGTTACCATCGCGTTCGGGCACTCGTTGCTATCGATGAGCGGCTTCGAAACGCTGGCTCAGGTAT
Organism: Acidobacteriaceae bacterium; assembly: GCA_019246575.1. Next base: position 11,152 of record JAFAQG010000420.1, on the reverse strand, counting down.
ACCGCGAGATTGCCTCTCCGAAGCTGAGAAACCTGAAAATTACGGGCAATATAGTTTGCTTTTACGCAATTATCTGCACCGGCGTGATCACCGTCTTCGCCGCCATGATCATCCCGGCAGCAATTCGCAAGAACTACGTTGATGACCTGATCGGCGGACTCGCGATGAACCTCGCCGGACCGGAACTTCTGCGTCTCGCGATGCACATTTTTGTCGTTATCGTCGGTGTTCTGATCCTCTCGGGAGCGGTGAACACGTCACTGATCGGCGCTAACGGGGTGTTGAACCGCGTCGCCGAAGACGGAGTTCTGCTTGACTGGTTCCGCAAGCCGCACGCCAAGTTCGGCACTACTTTCCGCATCATCAACCTCATCACCGCCCTGCAGGTCATCACCATCATTCTTAGCCGCGGAGATGTGTACCTTCTGGGGGAGGCGTACGCCTTTGGTGTGGTCTGGAGTTTTGCGCTGAAGGGGTTGGGTGTCCTCGTGCTGCGGTTTCAACGGAGCGATCAGGAATACAAAGTTCCCCTCAATCTACATATCGGCGGCAAGGAGATTCCAGTCGGCCTTGCTGCCACAACATTTGTTCTGCTGGCGACAGCCATCGCGAATCTCTTTTCCAAGCAATACGCCACCATCTACGGGTTCGCCTTCACGGTCGCGTTCTTCATCGTGTTCACTTTGTCTGAGCGCGTGAATAAGCGTAAGCGGCAAAATCTGCATCAAACAGCGCTTGAAGAGTTCAATCTGCAACAGCAGCCTCAGCTTGACGCCAGATTGCTGCACGCGCGTCCCGGCTGCATTCTGATCGCGGTTCGAAACCCGGACAACATGCAGCATCTCCGGCGGACGCTTCAAAAAGCCGATCTTCGGCGCAACGACATCGTCGTCATGACGGTACGGCCGCTCGCGCCGGATAGCGAATACGCGCTGAATGAAGAGCAGGTCTTTGGTACCGATGAAAGAGCTCTGTTCAGCGCCGTCGTCACTATCGCCGAAAAGGAAGGAAAGCCGGTTGAGCTTCTGGTAGTTCCGGCCGCGGATCCGTTCAGCGCCGTCGTACAAACGGCGAATCAGTTGAAGGTATCGCGTGTGGTCACGGGCGTGTCGCCGCGCATGAGCTCCGAGGAACTCGCTCGCCGGATCGGGCTCGCGTGGGAGCGACTGCCCCAGCCGCGTCACCCGTTCTCACTGGAAATCATCACGCCTGGCCGGCCGTCTATGTTCGTAAACCTTGGCCCGCATCCGCCGCGTCTCTGGCCCGAGGATGTAGATAAGCTGCACGCGCTATGGCTCGAATTGAGCGAGCACCTCGGCTCGAAGCTCCACCATCGCGACGTTGTCGGGCTTGCGCTACGCCGGCTCGAGCACGAGCTTGGCGGGCCCGAGCGCGACGAATTACTACGGCAACTGAGCGAACACGTCGGACGCCATTAGCGTTTCCGTAGCGGATTCGCGCCGCGCCTGCCGCGGCAGTAACGGTCAGTTGCGAAATCCACTAACCTTCCGCCAGAAACTGCTCGCCTTCTGCCTCCGTTCTGAAATCCAGTTCCGCGGACTGAAGAATTTGTGTCGCTTCTTCTTCGGTTTCGGCGGTCGAGAGCAAGATGTCGGTGATCGCATCGGCAGCGGCGGCGTACTTATCGTTTCCGCAGCCAGGCAGATATTTCTTCACTGTTTCGCCTCCGCGCCGCCTTCGTTCTTCACAGTTTGGCATGAACACTCCATCCCTTCTGCCGTTCAAGCCGCTGGGGACGTTCCGTTAGAGATGATGATAGCCGACACCGTGTGCTGAAATAAGAGTTTCAACACGGTTCATCTGGTTGTCACGCTCGACTGATCGGTCCAGACTCGTAGGCCAAGACTGCTCATGAAAAGCAGAATCCGTTCAACGACGATACTCTGCGTGCGGCGCAGCGGCAAGGTAGTGCTCGCAGGTGACGGACAAGTCACCATGGGTAATGAAGTTGTGAAAGCCAGCGCGCGCAAGCTGCGCCGGCTTTATAACGGCAAGATTGTATCCGGATTCGCCGGCTCGACGGCCGACGCATTTGCTTTATTTGCGCGCTTCGAGTCCAAGCTCGAACAACATAGCGGCAATCTGCCCCGCAGCGTTGTCGAACTCGCGAAAGAATGGCGCACGGATCGGATGCTGCGCCACCTGGAAGCTCTACTCCTCGTGGCCGACGTTCAAAACATTTACATCGTGAGCGGCACCGGCGATGTAATTGAGCCCGACAGCCCTGTGGCCGCGATCGGCTCCGGAGCAGGATTTGCCAAGTCAGCTGCTTTGGCGCTGATCGAGAACACTAATCTGGGTCCGCGCGAAATAGTTGAGAAAGCGATGAAGATCGCCGGAGATGTTTGTATCTACACGAACAAAGACATCACGTATGAGGAGCTGTCTTAATGGTTATCTACTTACCGCAGCAATCCTCCGACGAGGCTCCGCTGTTAGACGAGCTTACGCCGCGCGAAATCGTCGTTGAACTTGACAAGCACGTAGTCGGGCAATCGGAGGCGAAGCGCTCGGTGGCCATCGCTCTGCGCAACCGTGTCCGGCGGCAGAAACTCGACCCGGAGATGGCCGAAGAAGTGATGCCGAAAAACATCCTCATGATCGGGCCAACCGGCGTCGGCAAGACCGAAATCGCGCGCCGGCTTGCGAAATTAGCTAACTCGCCATTCCTAAAAGTGGAGGCAAGTAAGTTCACCGAAGTTGGTTATGTTGGCCGGGATGTCGAGTCGATCATCCGCGATCTCGTCGATGTCGCTATCGACATGGTTCGCGAAGAACGCCTGGAGCAAGTAGCCGATCGTGCCGAACAGCAGGCCGAGGAACGCATCCTGGACCTCCTTATGCCGCCTCAGCCGGAGTCTACGGACAGCGTGGAACGAACCCGCGAGAAGCTACGGGAGAAACTTCGCGCCGGAAAACTCGACGATCGTATCGTCGAAGTCGACGTGAAGGAACGCGGCCCGACATTCGAGATTTCGACGAACGGAAACCTCGAAGAGATGGACATCAATCTCAAGGATGTCATCCCGGGCCTGTTCGGTCCCCGGACCAGAAAGCGGAATATGCGCGTGTCGGAAGCAGTCGAGTATCTGATCCAGGAAGAGGAACAGAAACTTGTAGACATGGATCAGGTCACGCGCATAGCGCTCGAGCGCGTTGAACGCAACGGCATTGTATTTCTCGATGAGATCGACAAGATCGCCGGCCGTGAAGGCGGGCACGGTCCCGACGTCAGCCGTGAAGGAGTGCAGCGGGATATTCTGCCGATCGTCGAAGGCACAAGCGTGAACACACGCCACGGATTTGTGCGCACTGACCATATACTCTTCATCGCGGCAGGCGCCTTTCACGTGTCTAAACCCTCAGATTTGATCCCGGAGCTACAGGGCCGGTTTCCCATTCGCGTGGAGCTCAAATCGCTCAGCGAAGCCGATTTCATACGCATTCTCAAAGAGCCCAAATCAGCCCTGGTCAAACAATACTCGGCGCTGCTCGAAACCGAAGGCATAAAGTTGAGCTTCAGCGACGACGCGGTGGTCGAAGTCGCCCGGATAGCCGCGCAAGTCAATCAGTCGGCGGAAAATATAGGGGCGCGCCGGCTGCACACAATAATGGAAAAGCTGCTGGAAGATATCTCGTTTGACGGGCCCGATCTCAAGAAGAAAACGATCAAAATCGACGCCGCGTACGTGCGGAAACAGCTGGCCGACATTGTGAAAGATCAGGATCTCAGCAGGTACATTCTGTAGTGCGTGTAGCGCACGCGAACAGCCTTGCAGTTCTGATCCTCATGCTCAGCGGTTGCGGCTATGTCGGCCCCGTCCTTCCACCCTCGCCGAACATTCCGGCTACTATCACGGATTTGTCTGTTGTAGAGCGTGGCAGCGAGCTGCAGATCACGTTCACCCCTCCCCCAAGCACCACTGACAATCTCCCCATCCGGCAATTCACCGACGTGGACCTGCGAATTGGTCCAGCGTCTCAGCCGTGGGATTTCGACACATGGGCGGCAACGGCCAGAGAATATCCAGTATCGATTCGACCCCGGCCTCCTGACCAGACCAATCCGACTCCCGTCTCTGACTCCGTGCCGGTTTCTGACTGGACCGGTAAACGGGTTGCAATCGCGATACGCACGGCCGCGAAGAAAGACCGCTACTCTTCCTGGTCAAACGTCGTACGCCTGGACGTCATTCAGCCACTCGAGCCTCCCGTATTGGGCGTCGAGGCCACTGCTGATGGTTACCGCCTTCATTGGCCCGACGAAGGTCCGCAGGTTCATTACAACGTCTTCCGGCAAGCGCCGTCCGACAAGACGGCGACCCAGATCGGCACCAGCGATAAGCCCGAATATCTGGACCGGAGCACGCAATGGAGCACGCCGTACATCTATAGCGTGGTGGCGGTTAAAGGCTCGGCGGAAAGTCTGCCCGGAAGAAGTGACGTCCAGAATCAGCGCGACATTTTTCCGCCGTCGGTTCCCGCAGGCGTTGCCGCGCTTCCGTCAGCCGGCGTGATCGAGCTCTCATGGCAGCGCAGCCCGGAGCCGGACTTGAAAGGTTACTATATATACCGCTCCGTCAACGGTGGCCCATTCGAGCGGGAAGGCGATCTCGTCTCCTTACCTGCTTTTACTGATACGAACGTGGAGCATGGGAAGACTTACCGCTACGAAATAAGTGCGATCGACCAGACCGAAAACGAGAGCGCTAAGTCGCACCCGGTTGAAGTTACTTTTCAGTAAAGCTGGTGAGCGTGACACTGGGCAGGTTCCCTGTTAGTATTATCCGCATGGTTAGAAGTGGAATTGCTCTCCTGTGTGCGGCAGCTTCCGTACTTGCAGCAGTAAACCTGCCGACAAGGAAATACCTGAATTTCGCGGCTATCAAGGCCATGGCTGCTGCCGCCGAAGCAGAATCGGACAAACGGGGCGTGCATGTGACCATCTGCATTGTCGACGAGAGCGGAAACTTATTGTTCCTGGAGAAGGAAGACGGCGCTAAGTTGAACACCGTCCAGTTCGCGCAGCGTAAAGCCCGTCACGCCGCTATCTATGCAACTCCTTCCAAGGATGCTGCCGACTCGTTAAAGAACGGAAACTTATCTCTGCTCGCCTCGCCCGACGCATTCCCAAACCGCGGCGGGTTGCCGATCAAAGTAGACGGACAAACGATCGGAGCAGTGGGCGTGAGCGGCGCGACTTCCGATGTGGACGAAGCCATTTCGCAAGCTGCGATCGACGCTTTGAGTAAGTGAAAAAACTGAATCCGGTAACATTAAAAGACAATCAAAATCCAAGCGATGGTGACGTATCCGCCGCAGAGCGATAGGGGCGTCTCTGCGGGCCCTGTAGGCAAACCTGCGAAAATCCAGCGGGGCACGCGCGGAACCTTTGTTCTGGTTCTGCTTGTGCCTGTTCTGCTGTTCGGCATCAGCGTCTGGTCCGCCCACCGGTATGCGGATAGCATCCGATGGGTATTGCACACCAGAGATGTTCTGGCGCAGATCGATGCGGTCCTGCTTTCGATCACCTCTGCCGAGAGCAGCCAGCGCGGATATCTTTTGACCGGCGATGAGGCCTTGCTGAGAAATTATGAACAGGTCAGCAGCACAATTCGCTCTCGATTAGAACAGCTCCGTCAGCTCACCCGCGACAACCCGGCACAACAGAAGAACGTGGAACGCCTGTCAGGCGAAGTTCTGGCGCGTTTCGCGCGACTCAATGACGTCCTAGCTTTCCGCCGGCCCGGCGGATTACCGCCCAGCGAAGGCGTGCTGCTCATGCAAGAGGGGCGCAGGCGGATGGTCAAGATCCGCAACATCGCAAGTGAGATCACTGCAGAAGAGGACCGGCTGCTTTCGCTGCGCCGCCAACAGGAAAGAACAACGCGTATAGACGTCACGGTCTGTTCGGTGATGGCGATATTCGTCAGCATGGCCCTGCTTTACTGGGCGTATCAGCTGACCCGGAGATACGCGCTCGAGCGCGACGTCGCTGAAATCGAGATCCGGCAACTGAACGCAGAGCTCGAAAAGAGAGTCGAGGAACGCACGACCGAACTCCAGAATGCCAATCAGCAGTTGAGCCGCAGTAACGAGGATTTGGCCCGCTTTGCCTACCTGGCAAGCCATGATCTGCAGGAACCGCTTCGCACAATCGCGAGCTATGCAAGCCTACTCGCGCGCCGCTCGCGGGGCAAACTGGACGAGGAGGGCGCCAATTATCTCAGTTCCATTACCGACGGTGCAAAGCGCATGCACAGGCTCGTGCAGGATCTACTCGAGTACGCCCGCGCTGAGACGCAGGCGCTGAATCTTCGGCCTACGGATTTGAACCCGGTCGTGGATGCGGCTATGGAAAACCTGCAGGTTGCGATCTCGGAGCGCAATGCGCAGATCACGCGTACGCAACTCCCGGTAGTGAATGCTGACGGCGGGAAGCTGACTCTCGTGTTTCAAAACCTGATTGGAAATGCACTAAAGTTCAACAAACCCGGTATTCCTCCATGCATTAATATTTCAGCGGCTCAACACGCGACGGAGTGGGTATTTACGGTCCACGACAACGGAATCGGCTTTGACCCCGAGCACGCTGAGCGGATTTTCATGATCTTCGAACGCTTAAGCGGAAGCGCCTTTCCCGGTACCGGGCTGGGCCTGGCGATATGCAAGCGGATTGTAGAGGCCCATGGAGGACGAATCTGGGCGGCGTCGAAGCCCGGCGCGGGCTCGGAGTTCTCTTTCACACTGCCGGTTCAGCCGCCGCCGTGACACCTGAATGTGGGATACTCAAACCACACCCTGGGGGGTTCCATGATGTACTTTTGGACCAGCCGCCGCACTCTCGGCACTTCGATTCTGGCATTCGCGTGCCTCTCCTCTCCGGCGCTCGCGCAGAGAGGAGGTGGCGGAAGCACCAGTGGCGCACCTTCTAACAGCAGCTCCGGAACACCGGGAAATGTCGGACGGGGCACGCTGAACACTCCCACAAACCCGTATCCGAACAACTCACCGATAGGCGGCGAGACATCGCGGCCCATCTTTCTGCAGGGCCGGGTAGTGTTCGACGACGGAGCACCCGCAAACCCGAATATCAGGATCGAACGTGTTTGCTCGGGTATGCCGCATCTCGAAACCCACACCGACACAAAGGGCCGGTTTTATTTCCAGGTAGGCCAGAATTCGCTTGTCGACACCGACGCGTCTGACTCTTCGTCCGGACTCGGGATGCCCGGTCGCGACCCCACGCAAGCTTCGTCGATGTCCGGCCGCGGCCTTAGTAGCACCCGCTTCGATCCGTTGTTCAATTGCGACCTCCGTGCCGCTTACCCCGGCTACAGGTCGGATGAGATCAGCCTGGCCCAGCACCGCTCGCTCGACGATCCGGAAGTCGGAACAATTGTTCTGCACCGCCTTGCAGGTGTTAAGGGCAGTACCATCAGCCTGACTACGGCTCTGGCGCCCAAGCACGCGCAGAAAGAGTATGACAAGGCAACACAGTTAGCCCAGAAAGGTAAGTTCGATGACGCGGAGAAACACCTGATAGGGGCGACGACGACTTATCCGAAGTATGCCATCGCGTGGTTCGAACTTGGGCAGGTCGAGCAGAGGGAAAACAAAATCGCCGAGGCGCGGAAATCGTACGAAGCTGCCATTGCAGCGGATAACCATTACGTCAGCCCTTACGATCAGCTGGCGTTTCTGGCTGCTCAGGAGAGTAAGTGGGATGATGCGCTCTCTTACAGTAAGCAAACCATTAGTCTCAATCCGGTTGAGTTCCCCAGTTCGTATTGGTATAACGCTCTCAGCAATTACTACTTGAAAAAGCCGGCGGAAGCCGAGAAAAGCGCTCGCGAGTTGCTGAAGCTCGACACTGCGCATCATTATCCGCAGGCAGAGAGTCTTCTTGCGCAGATTCTGCTCGAACGCGGTGAGCGCACCGAAGCCGCCGAGCATATGCGCGCCTATCTCGCGCTTGCGCCCAATGCCAGCAACGCTGGGCAAGTAAGGGAATTACTCGCGAACTTACAGCAGAGCGCCCCGGCCGCACAACAACCGAAGTAAGTCCCTACTGCGTGGGAATTCGTGCGCGCGTCTCATACTTCACCGCGCTAACCTGATATTTGATGCAGTCATCTCCGGACGCCGCGAATGGGGCGCGGCGCAGATTACAGGATTTGCGCGAGGCAGTTCTCGCGCTTCACAAGGCGCTTCTCGATTCTGAGCGCACTTCGTACGAAATTGTACACGGTCCCATTCCTTCGCCCGGCGCCTTCCTGCAGTTGCTCATTAAGGACCCTCGGTTTGCATGGCTCCAACCCATGACAACGCTCATCGTGCAGATAGATGAGGCGCTAGCTGCAAAAAGACCCGCCGCTACAGAGCGCGATTTCGAACAGCTCATCGAAGACACTCGCGCGCTATTATCTCCGTCCCGCGAGGTCAGCGCTTTCTGGAAAAGGTACTCGAACGCAGTACACCGCGATCCCGGTGTAGAGGTTCTCCACATCGAGGTCGAGAAGCAACTCGCGAACAGGTAACATAGCTCTCGCATTTTTTTGCCGTTCGCGTCGCGCCATCGTCACCGATAGGCCGGTATTCCCGTCACGCGCTCGCCGATCACGAGCGTGTGAATGTGATCGGTGCCTTCGTACGTCTTGACTGTCTCAAGATTGCACATGTGGCGCATGATCGGATATTCATCCATGATGCCGTTCGCCCCCAGCAGGTCGCGGCTGATGCGCGCGCACTCGAGCGCAATCGCAACATTGTTGCGCTTCAACATAGAAATGTGCGCGGCTTCCACCTTCCCGCCGTCCTTCAACCTCGCCACGTGATATGCGAGTAACTGCGCCTTTGATATCTCGGTGATCATCCAGGCGAGCTTTTCCTGCACGAGTTGGTGAGCCGCGAGCGGCTTATTGTCGAATTGCTTTCGCGCAATGACATAGGTTCTTGCTGTCTGAAAACAATCCATAGCCGCACCGATCACGCCCCAGCCAATGCCAAAACGGGCTTGCGAGAGGCAACTCAATGCCGCTTTGAGGCCTTTGGCACACGCTAGCTGATTCGATTCGGGAATCACACAATCGGAAAAGTGCAGGGATGATGTTACGGAAGCTCTCATCGAAAGCTTGCCGTGAATGTCGCTGGTGGAGTAACCGCGCGTGTCCTTTTCGACGAGAAAGCCCCTGATGCCTTCTGTGGTCCGTGCCCAGACGATCGCAACATCGGCAATTGAGCCGTTCGTGATCCACGTCTTTTCGCCGTTCAGGACCCACTCGCTTCCGTGCCGGTCCGCAGTGGTGCGCATGGCGGATGGGTTTGAGCCGAAGTCCGGTTCCGTTAACCCGAAGCACCCGATTGCTTCACCGCGCTGCAAGCGCGGCAGCCACTGCTGCTTCTGCTCTTCCGAACCGAACGCGTGTATGGGGTACATGACCAGCGCCCCCTGCACGCTCGCAAAGCTGCGCAGCCCCGAGTCGCCGCGCTCCAGCTCTTGCATCACGAGTCCGTATTCGACATTGTTCATCCCCGCGCATCCGTAGCCTTCGAGATTCGCGCCGAAAAACCCGAGTTCGCCCATGTGTGCGATTAACTCGCGGGGAAAGGTTGCGTTGTTGAAGGCATCCCGAATGACGGGCAGAACGCGTTCATCCACGAACTGGCGCGCCGTCTGCCGTACCAGCAGTTCCTGCTCGCTAAGCAGAGAATCAAATTGAATAAAATCGACACCGGGGAAGCGAGGCATCCCGCTTCATTCTATCGGGAGAAATCGTCGGGCAAGCTTCTGCGGCGGACCATGCGTAGCCGTAACTTCGCGATCCGCGGTGCAGCGCCTAGCGGTTCGGAGCCGCTGGTGACTGTTCCTTGGCGAGACGCACGCGCGCGTTGTCGAGTTTTTTCTGAACTTTCGCTACCTCGTCCGGCTCCATCTCCGAAGGAGCACTTGCGTTCCATGCCTTCAGCGATGATTGCCACTGGTCAATCGCTTCCCGCAACTTGCCTTCCTTGAAATACACGTCGCCCAGGTGGTCGTGTATGGTCGGATCGCTGGATATGATCTGTAACGATCGCCGGAGTTGCTGCTCGGCATCGTCGAGCCGGTTTTGTCGGTAGTAGACCCAGCCGAGGCTGTCCAAGAACGCGTAATTATTTGGCTCGAGGTCTACGGCGCGCCTAATCAGCTCCTGCGCTTCCTGTAAACGCAGTCCGCGATCCGCCAGCATGTAGCCGAGATAATTCAGCGCCGATGCGTTATCCGGGTCACTGCTCAACACGCGCCTGAACTGCTTTTCCGCGTCGTCGTACTTTTTTCCGCGCTCGTACATCGCGCCGCGCATAAATGCGATTGTGACTTGCTCGTCTTTATCAGGCGAAAGCTTTTCCGCCGCATCTAGCGCCTTTTCCATCTCGGCGAAGTTTTTCGCCTTTTCGTATACCTCGGCAATTGAAACGTACACGTCGCGATCGCTCTTGCCATCGAGCAGCTTTTTCAGTTCTGCGATTGCGGCATCCGTCTTGCCCTGATCGGCGAATAGCTGGGCACGCACTTGCGCCAGCATGCGGTCTTTCGGATACCTGCTTGCCGCTTCATCTGCCTCCTGCTGGCCTTTCGTGTAGTCCTTCGCGATTCGATATGTCTCGACAATCTGCGCTTCCGCGCGCGAACCCAAATCGGGATCGAGGGCCGCGATCTGACGGAAGGCGTCGACGGCTTCCGGATACTGCTCGTTCGACCGGTAAAGCGATCCCAGTCTGTCCAAAAGATCGACTCTGAGCTGCCGGTCTGCTGGTGTGTAGCTCCGTTTTGCAGTGGTATCCAGAGTGCCCTTTAGCGTTGTGATGGCTTCCGTTGTCTTGCCCTGATCGGCAAGCAATTGCACCTGGCTGGAGCGCACATCGAGGTTATCCGGTTCCAGATCTTTTGCCTTATCGAGCATCTGCTGTGCTTCGGCAAACTTCCGTTGCGCCCGGTAAAGCTGGGCCATTCCAACGTACGGAGCGGCCTGTTGCGGGTTTGCGTCGGCTACTTCCCGATAGGTCTTCAATGCGTCATCCAGACGCCCCGCTAAGGCCTCATCCTGGGCTAGCGCCGGCTTCAGTTCCACCCGGCTCGGGTCAAGATCCA